>DASQID010000769.1:0-7589 GCA_035631775.1 Acidobacteriota bacterium | reverse complement strand
AGTTCTGTCGCCCCGCCGGGGCTTTGGTCGAGTGGGACGAGAGACCCCGGGCTGCGCTGCGCTTGCCCGGGGCTGTTGGCTTGCCCCCCTCCGGGGGGCTTTTTGAAGCCACCCGCTCTGCGGGTGGAGACTCACTCCTGGACGGCGCGTAGTGAATTCCCGCAAGAGGGTCCCGGCACCATGGGCGCGATTCCGGTATCGGGGATGATGATGTATATGCGGGTTTTGGTGATCGGCGCGGCAATCCTCTGCTTCTATGCTCCTACGGCCTGGTCGCACCACGCCTTCGCAGCGACCTACGTTCTCGACAGGACCGTGACGATTGAAGGCACGGTGGTCGAGTTCCTGTTCCGCAATCCTCATTCGGTCGTTCTGGTTAAAGCTCCGGGCGATGGGGGGCGGCCGGTCACCTGGGCCGTCGAGTGGGGCGATGGCGGCCAACTGAGCCGCCAGGGAATCGAAAAGGATACGCTCAAACCGGGCGACCACGTGATTGTCGCGGGCAACCCCAGCCGTAACTCCGCCGACAGGCGGATGCGCATGCAGGACATTGTGCGCTCATCCGACGGATGGAAGTGGAGGAGCGGTTCGCAGTGAATGGGATGGGAGCCGTGGACTTTCAATGCTCCCACTTGGCCTTCCACTCGGCGGCGAGCCGCCGTGCCTCGGCAAGCTGTTCGGGAGTCATTCGGGAGGTCAAAGCATCCCTCGCGACGGAGTATTTTTCGCGGACCGGGCCACGCGCCCGAAAAGCGGCGACGTCCATCCGCCAATACCCCGCCACAATGTCCTGCGGCACGCCCAGGCCGCTGGAATACGCCACGCCCAGCTCGTACTGCGCGGAGGCGAGGCCCAGGTCGGCCGCTTTGTGGTACCACCGGACGGCCTCGGCCTGATCGCGGGCCACGCCCCGGCCCCCGGCATACATTCGGCCCAGGCTTAGCTGTGCTATGGGGCTGTTCCGGTCTGCGGCCAGGCGATACCAGCGTGCAGCTTCGGCGAAGTTCTCGGCGACACCTTGCGCTTCCTCGTACATAACGCCGAGATTGAACGCCGCGTCCGCGTCGCCTTGCTCTGCCGCCTTGCGGTACCAACGAGCAGCCTCGGCGTGATCAACGGGGAAGCCCTGACCGAGGTCATAAAGCGATCCCAGGTTGAACTGAGCATCCGCGTCGCCTTGCTCTGCCGCCTTGCGGTACCAACGGGCCGCTTCCTGGTGGTCTATAGGGAGTCCTCCACCGTAGTCGTAGAGGAACCCGAGACTGTCCTCGGCCTCGGCGTAGCCCTGGACGGCCGCCTGTCGGAACCAGCGGGCGGCCTCGCCGAGGTCCCGACGCACGCCGCGGCCGTCACGGTACATTTTGCCCAATGCCGTCTCGGCTTCCGGGCTGCCTTTCGCCGCACGCTGCCGTAGCGCATCGAGTTGTTCCGGCGCGGGCGTCTGCACCCCAAGGCACCAGAGGCACACAAGAGCCCCGAGAACGTTCCTGAGGTTTGCTTTGATTGCGCTTTTCGTCATGAGTTTGCCGGGGGGTGCATTCTGCCTTCAACAATAATATCAGGAACGGCGGATCGGCTTCAGTGCCACTCGAATCCGACGTTCCTGATTGGGGTCCCGATGATGTTTGGTGGAAACCCATTGCCTTCAGGCGTGGCATAGGGCGGCGAAGTCGACGCAGTCGAGGAAAGAGAATGTCCTGCCCTTACAGGGCTCTCTGAAAGGCGCCCCTCAACCCCAGGGCTTGCGCCCTGGGCTGATCTGTTACGTTGCTTCGCGGCTCTGCAATCCGAGCCCCGCAGGGCCCGCAGGGGCGCGCCAGAAAAGCCCAGGGCGCAAGCCCTGGGAACAGGCATTGAGTAGCAAGGAAGCCCTGTAAGGGCGAGACAAGTATACTGGTCACAAGTCGCCTTGAGGCGACACAGCTCAAACCCCACGCCTTCGAGGCGAGGGTTACTTAGGAAGGGGAGGGCGGGAAGTTCATGCGGCGCAGCAGATCCTGGAAGCGAGGGTCGGAGCGCAAGGAATCCAGTCTAGGATCCTGGCGGAACCAGTACATACAGCTTCGGACCTGATACGCCCTGTCCAGCCACTCAAAGGCCAGGTCTTTGTTTCCCAGTTGCGCATAGACGCCGGCTACTTCATAAGGACAGACGTAGCTCGTCGGCTTCCGGCCGTGCCAGGGCGGTGCGGGGCCTTGGTGTCTGGATATTTCCTCGAGTTGCCGGAGTATGCGAGTTGAATCAGCCCGTCTCCCGGCCATCGCATACGCGCTGGCCAGGCCCGTCAGCAGGAGAGGGCTGTCATTCAATCTGGATGCTTTTTCCGCTTCGGAAACAGCGGTGGCATGATCTCCCTTTTGTGCGAGGGCCAACACAAGGCCGAAATACATCATGGGATCGGGTTCAATCTCCAACCCCTTCCGGTACTGCTCGATGGCTTCACCGTACTTGCGTGCCATGAAATAAGAGTACGCCACCCCGGCATAGGCCCAGGGATCAATCGGGTCCAGCCTTTGAGCCTTTTCGAAATAAGGGAGGCCGTCGATGTGCCGTCCGACAGCTGTCAAATACACGCCGTATCTGACGTAGGCCAGCGAATATCCGGGGTTCAGCTCCAGCGCCCGTTTGAGCTCGCGTTCTGCGCCGGCCCAATCCCAGTCGTAGGCGAACTTGATCATGGCCAGCGAACTGTGAGCTTCCGCGAGCGACTCGTCCAATTCCAAGGCCTTTGTCGTTGCGGCCCTGGATTTGGCGGTTGCCTCAGCCGCGCTCTCGTGCACATCGCTCATCTGCTGGATGTAGGCGTCGGCAAGACCCGTGTAAATCAATGCGTTGTTCGGGTCCTTCGCAAGGCCGGACTGGAAGTATTCGATCGCCTTCCTCACATCCTCCAAATCACCTCGCATCATTATGTGGCGGCCTTTGAGATAGCGTTCATAGACCTCCGGATCAACCGGAGAATTTCTGATCAGACGAGCCTGCTCCTGGGGCGTGATGACGGCCCGCACCTGCCGCGCAATGGCCTGTGCTACTTCGCCCTGCATTGCGAGAATGTTCCTAAAATCCCGCTCATAACTCTCCGTCCAGAGAGGCTGGTTTGACGATGCCTCGATGAGCTCCACAGTGACTCGTACACGATCGGCGGATCGCCTGACCGAACCGTCAATAAGAGCATCCGCCTTCAATTCGCCGGCAATCTCGCGCACTGATTTCTTCGTGTTTTTGTACGGCATGACCGAGGTGCGTGAGATGACTTTGAGCGCGCTGATCTTGGCCATGTCGGTGATCAGTTCTTCGGTCACCCCGTCGGCGAAATACTCCTGTTCGAGGTCGTGGGAGAGGTTCTCGAGCGGCAGCACGGCGATGGATTCGATGTGCAGCGGCCGGCTGCGGCCTTGCAGGCGGTCGCGCAGCTTGTCCACGTTCAGTCCCACCAGGATCGCGAGCAGCACTGCCAATCCCGCTGCTGAGGCCAGTGCGTACCTGTGCCAGGGACCGAGAGCGGCCACATGGCCCGTTGTACTCAGATGCTCCAGGTTTTCCCGGAGCTCCTTCGCCGATCCCCGCCGCGAGGGATCTTTTTCGAGCGCCTTCAATATGATCGATTCGAGCCCCGGGGACACCCGGCTGTTCAACTCGCGAGGAGGCTGCGCCGGGTGCGTCAGGATTGCCGCCACCAGTTGGGTGGGCTCCTTCTCCGGAAACGGGCGCCGCGCCGTCGCCATTTCGTAGAGCACCGATCCCAGCGCCCAGACGTCGCTCCTCGCGTCTGCCCGCTGACCCTGCAGCTGCTCCGGCGCCATGTAGGGCATTGTTCCCACCAGCATTCCCGCCTGGGTCTCGGCCGAACCCGCCGTGGTCGCGGCTTCGAGCTCGGTCGGCGGAACCAGCCTTGCCAGCCCGAAGTCCAATACTTTGACGCGACCCTTTGCCGTGACCATCACGTTTCCGGGTTTTAGGTCGCGATGAACTATGTTTCGTTCGTGTGCTTCCTCGAGCGCGTCCGCGATCTGCATCCCCAGCGCGATAGCTTCCTTTTCGGGCAACGCTCCGGCCGCGAGCTTCTGGGCGAGTGTCACTCCCGGCACCAACTCCATTGCAAGAAAGTCCACCCCGTCTTGAGTGTCGAAGGCGTGGACGACGGCGATATTGGGATGATTCAATTGAGAAAGGACAAGGGCTTCCCTGCGGAACCGCATTCGGGCCGATTCGTCGGCCAGGGCGCCTGCCGAGAGCACCTTCAGTGCCACGTCACGGTCCAGCTGCTCGTCGTGTGCACGGTATACTACGCCCATGCCTCCTTCACCGAGCTTCTCCACGATGCGGTAATGAGAGATGGTGTTCCCAATCATGGCTTATGAGCTGAAGGAGACTATGAAAGCATGTTCCGTGTTTAATGAGATTTTATGCCAGCGCGTCGGGCTATTCAACGACGGGGATCCTGGACAATGCTTTGGTTGGGATGCGTTTCGAGCCAACAAAATCTGCGGAATCGGGAGGCGGTTCATATCCGGCTCATGACTTGGACGGAGTGTTGCGTTAATGTATTTGAGGAGGTGAGCTGATGCCGACCAGGACGAGGAAAATCCGCAACAAGCTGCCCAGAGCTTCGCGTCCGCACATGCCCGGATATGGTGTTCCCACGGCGGGCAAGGGCCTGTTGCCATGGAGTTGGGCGAAGCGGCGACTTGAAGAATCCCACAATTACTGGATTACGACGGTCAGGCCCGACGGCGCTCCTCATACGATGATCGTCTGGGGTCTGTGGCTCGAGGGATGGTTTTGCTTCTCCACCGGGCAGCAATCGCGCAAGGCACGAAATCTCGCTGAGAATCCCCGCTGCATTGTTTGCACCGAATGTGCCGATGAAGCGGTGATCGTCGAAGGCGAGGCGTCTCAGGCAGCCGACCCGCAGCTTTTGCACGCCTTTTTCAGGAAATATGAGAAGAAATACAACTTTGACATGTCGGCATTTCGGGACGAGCCGGTTTTCGTCCTGCGCCCGTGCGTTGCCTTTGGCCTGCCGGAGAAGCGCTTCCCGAAAGCCGTAACACGCTGGCGATTTTCCTCAACCGATCGCCCCAGCTGAGAAGTCCGTGCTGTGTGTGTGTTCATTGTAGGAGCTGAGATCTCCGACAAAGTGGCAACCGCTAAAATTGACGGGTAACGGCCGCAACGGGGTCGTGCTAAACTCCTGCAACGAACTTGTGCCGGGGTGGCGAAACTGGCAGACGCACAGGACTTAAAATCCTGTGACCCGCAAGGGTCGTACGGGTTCGATTCCCGTCCTCGGCACTTTAGAATCAGTGGGTTATGCGGATTCAATTGGTGGGTGAAATAAGTGGTCATGGGCTCTACTTTGTGCGAACTTTGTCCAAAGCCTTCTCAGGGAACACTACAACGCGCGAAGAATTGACGTTCTGGCCGGTTGCCTGATGCAATGCCGCGAGTTTCGCATCTCCCTCTGACAGATCCGACTCTGAAACGATTGCATACCGCCGATAGACGCTCTCGGTCTTGTGCCCGGTCAGCTTCATTGCAACTGATCGGGGAACGCCGGCCCGCTCAAGGTTCCTCACCGCTGTTCTGCGGAAGTCGTGTGGAATGCGGCCAGGAACACCAGCTGCCGCGCAAGCATCCTTCCAAGCCTTGCGGTAATCCAGGATAGCCTTTCCGTTGCGGTGGAACACCCAGGGAACTATTATTCCGCGCGCCTGCTGCACTGCATCGGTCCTGCCCCTCTGACTCTCCAAGAGAGCCTTCAAGGGGGGATATGAGTTGAACGGGAAGGTTCGCCCTTCATCGTTCTTGGTCGATCCCGGCTCAAGTCTCACTGTGCCCGCAACGAAATCAACCTGCCACCACTGGAGCGTGAGGATTTCCTGTTTCCGCCATCCGGTCAGGTATGCGAATTCGGCAACAGGCTGAAGGTCCTCTGGCAAGTGATTCTGTACCGCTCTGAATTCCGACTCTTCGAAAAAGCCGGTTCTGGTGTTGTGGACTTCTATTCTTGTGATGTGGGGCTTCTGCGTCAGCTTCCCCTTCTCGATTGCAAGCGAGAACATCCGCTTGAGAACAGCAAGTTCATAATGAATCGTCGCCGGCTTTGCGCCCTCGGCGCCCTGACGCAAGATGATGTAGCTGTCAATCCGATCCGTTGTTATGTCAACGGCCCGGTCCAGTCCGAACGCTCCCCGAAGGTGTTCAATGGCATCCTGCGCCCTGTCCAGGGATTTCAGGGTGTTGACCTTGTAATCGTTCTCCAGCAATGTGACCAGATGTTCGAAAAGGACTTTCTCGGCATCCGGCCCGATCAGTTGCCCCTTTCCCATCTCACCCATTCTCTTGTTGAGCAGTTTCACGGCATCGGCGCGGTTAGGTGACTTGGACGATTCCCGGATCTTCCTTCCGTGGTAGTGGTACTGAATCCACCATGTAGGAGATTGCTTGTATTCGCCGGTCTTCGGGTCCTTCCACTCGGGTTGATAAATCATGCCCGCGCCCCGGTCCCGCTTCGCTTTTTTTTCGTCTTTGGTGTTCATTTGCGCGCCCCCTTCCCATCCTTCTGCAAGGGCTTTTTCAGGTAATCGAGCAACGCGCGGTCAACAAGTTGCTGAAACGTAATGTCCTCGTCTATGCAACGGTGCTGAGCTTTCTTAAGCAACTCCTCGTCAATCCTGATTGTTGTCTTGGTTATCATGGGAGCCTCCATGCAAAGAGATTACTCCCATTGTCATATTGCTGTCAAGACCTTTTTACAGCTTGCCATCTTCTAAGCCCCACCTCACTGAACCTCAGTGTTCTTCTCGACAGCCGGCGCGCAAACGGCAAGTGTTTCCAGTGGCGATAGAGCCAGTGGGGAGTGACGCTGAGAAGTGGCGCCGCTTTTTCGGCTGTCAAAAGCGTGTCGGGCTCAGCGGGATCTGGCGCACACCTCTGGGGCGATTCCAGCATTCTTGCTGCCAGGGCGTTCTGGAGAGAAGCAAGCTGAAGCATCATTGCGGGGACCGCTTGTCGGTCGAGTTCGCCGGCCCTTGTTGGATCAGCCATGAGTTGCGCGAGATTCATTACGGGGGTTACCTTTCCTCAAAGAGTGTCTTCGCGGGTCCGGCTGCTTTCTGGAGTTCCCGCCGGCGCCTATCACATTCGAGACACAGCCCCCGGTATGTCAGCCTTCCACAGCCCGGCGTCTTGCACGGTTTTGGTCTGGGGATCTTTCTCATGATTTTCACTCCGCTTCGGACACTCCATTTCGGACACTGGACAGGACACCCCCCTATAAATAGGGGGGGGGTGTCTGTCCGGACAGTTTTTATAGGTGCCCGGACACAGTGTCCGTTCATACATCTCCTTGCAGCAACGCAACTTTTCCGCCCTGCAGAACCGTGAAAGTATTCTTGTGCCGACACGCTGTCCGCCGGACAGTGTCCGGCTTGGCCTCCAGTTCGTCTGCAACCACCTCAATTGGCAACGCTCCACGGCGCAGTAAGTGCATCATTCGCTGTCGGATAGTCATCTTTTCGGCCAGGTCTGGAGTGTCGGCAGGATCTGATTTTGTGAAGTAGGTGCGGTCTGGTGTGAACTTGATT
>DASQID010000768.1:0-4093 GCA_035631775.1 Acidobacteriota bacterium | reverse complement strand
AGCTGACGACCGCGCGGACCGCCCGGCTGTTTGCCCTGCTTAACTTGAGTTTCGCCGATGGAGTTATCGCCTTCTACGACGCTAAATACACGTACAACTTCTGGCGACCGGTGACTGCGATCCGGGATGCCGCTACGGACGATAACCCTGACACAGAGGCTGATCCGAATTGGCTTCCGCAGGTCACCAAAACCGCCCCCGACCCCTCCTATCCAGGCGCCCACGCTGTCATCAGTGCGGCAGCAGCAGAGGTACTGGTCTTCTTCTTCGAGAGGGACCACTTCGAGTTCAACGTGACGTCTGAAGTTCTCCCGGGTGCAGAACGCTCGTTCACGAGCCTCTCGGCTGCGGCCGAAGAAGCGACGTTGAGCCGTATCTTCGCTGGACAACATTTCCGCTTTGACCTTACGAGTGGTCAGCGGCTGGGTCGCGAGGTAGCTGATTTTGTCGCCGACAACTTCCTAACGCCGCGTCAAGGGGACGAAGACGACGACAGGTAGACCGGCAACTCTGCGGCTAGTCTTCCAACGGGTAGTGGCGCGAAGTGCAAAACACTGCGCGCCACAATCCAAATGTCATTTGCGTCCGTGACGATCACCTCGCATCCTTGAGAAACACGCACAGCGTATGATCTCGATCCATTTCCCCATTGCCCTGTGCATGGTCAGCTTCGTATTCGAAGCTCTCGCGCTTTGGGGGAGTAAATGCCGAGACTCAATCGTCCGGGCGCTGCGGGCGTGATCCGCGAAAATCGGAGATGGTGTCGGAATCCGGTGGACCCGCCCGTTTCGAGTTAGATTCTATTTCTCGTTCCGCATAGGAGTTGATATCTACTTATTTCTCCGTGAGAGTCATTGTTCTACAGAGGTGAGACACGGATGGCGGGAAGTCTCATCCCGCCGCCGGTCAATCTAAAACGAACAGGCGGAACTGTTACAGGCCAATGAATTATTTGCGGGCTTCACCCCTGTGCTCCGCAAAAAATACGCGCAGCGCTGCTCGTGAAGCTCGTCGCCTTGGGTGATGACGCTGAGCCACGATCATGTGGCAGGTTGCATGCCCATGGATATGATCAGAGCGCTCAAGCACCTTCTGGCTGTCGCGTTTGTGTTGATTCGAGAGAGCGTTGGATTCCTGCTTTTGAGTTTCCGATCCACTGAGGCCCTGAGGGCGGAAGATCTCTTCCTGTGTGGACAGTTAGTGCTCTATAAGGAACGGAAAGCGAAGGCGCCACGAGCCCACGATGGCACCCGTCTGGCTCTGGTGCTTATCTCCAAACTCTTCACTTGGAGGGATGCCCTGGTCATAGTAAAGTCGGGGACCCTGATGCGCTGGCATCGAAAGGGATTGCGCCTTTTTTGGCGTTGGAAGAGCTGGAGGCGTGGCAGGCCACGGCTTCGAATAGAAACACAGCGACGCTGATCTGGACAAAGCGGAATCCACCTTTTGAATCCCCCGACTTCATTTCAGCTCGGCCGATGGCTTCTGACCTCAAGACGCCTCCGGCCACCGTGTAAAACGCTCCTGTGCCCCGGCGGTCAATGCCGTCGCGATTTTGATTGTGAGTGATTCTTCGTGACATGAGCTCCGTTCCTTTCCTGGCAGTTCGTCTCACATTGCTGCCACCCATACAGACCGACAGAGAAGCTGCTTATTCCCGTCCGTGCTGTAAAATGCATCGCAGGAATAAAATTGCGGACAAGTCGGTCTGACATTTGGGCCATCAGGAAGAGATTAACTATCGTGATCGCCGAAGATAAACTCGAGCGCTTTGAGAAGAGCATCCTTCCTCAAATGGACGCCGCATACAATTTGGCGCGTTGGCTGACCCGCAGCGATGTCGACGCGCAGGACGTCGTCCAGGAGGCCTACTTGCGCGCTTTCAAGTTCTTCGCCGGCTTCCGGGGCGGTGACAGCCGTTCGTGGCTGCTTCGCATCGTGCGAAACACTTGCTATACCTGGATCGGGAAGAACCGGCGTGGCGAGGTGAAGATGACCACCGAGGAGGAGGCCCTGGATTTGACGAGCGATGCAGCGACTCCTGACGAAGTCCTGCTGCAGAAAGCGGACAGCAAGTCGCTGCATCAGGCTATCGAAGAGTTGCCGCTTGAGTTTCGTGAGACGCTGGTCATGCGCGAATTGGAAGGTATGTCGTATAAGGAAATCGCGGACGTCGCCGACCTTCCGCTGGGCACCGTCATGTCGCGACTGGCCCGCGCGCGCCGCCTGCTCCGGCAGCGATTGCTTAACCAGCCGGGCGGAAAGGGATGAAATGAGTTGCAGTGAGTTCGGGGTATTGATCCACGGTTATCTCGACGGCGAGTTAGAACTGTCCCGGTCTCTGGAGATCGAGCAGCACATCGGCAGCTGTCCTTCGTGCTCGCAGACATACGCGAACCTCCGATCGCTCCGGCAAGCCATCGCCGGCGGCTCCTTGCATATCGATGCGCCAAAAGGCCTGCGGATGCGTGTCCGCTCTGCGCTGCGTCGGGAGAGCCGGGCAGAAGCCCCAATCAAGCTCATGCGTTGGGGGTGGATGTTTTTGTGGGCTCCGCTCGGGGCGGTTGCAATTGTGCTTTTGGCCATCTTCATCCTTCGACTGCCTCAGGCGGCGGATGGCCGGTTAGCGCAGGAGGTCGTCTCCGCGCACGTGCGGTCCCTTCAGCCCGGCCATCTCGTGGATGTCACCTCCGGAGATCAGCACACCGTGAAGCCGTGGTTCAACGGCAAATTGGATTTCTCACCGCCGGTCAAGGATCTCGCGGCCCAGGGATTCATACTGCTTGGCGGACGCCTGGATTATGTCGGTGACCGGGCGGTCGCGGCCCTGGTGTATCAACGGCGAAAGCATCTCATCAACCTGTTCATCACTCCCTCCGCACGCGCCGGGAGTGTGGCTGAGAAATCACTCTCCGATCGAGGATACAACCTGATCGGATGGACTCAATCCGACATGAGCTATTGGGTAGTATCCGACCTTAATGAAAGCGAGCTGCGCCAATTTGTACTGTTGGTCAGAAAATAGAGGGTCGTCCTTCGCCATAATTCTGACCGCGTTGAAACGGCTGACTTTCCGTGCCTCTCGGCTTGAGACTCCCGCGACACGATCCTGACGATTCTGCTCATTCTCTCTCTGATTTACACAACGTTTCCGCTCCGCTCGGACTGGCTATCGAAAACCTCGCCCTTCGCCAGCGGCTCGCCGGGGCACCTGCGTGCGCCCGTTCCTGTTTAGCCCGGTGAAGGTCGGGAATAACCTGCGGCGAAACCGGTATTACTTTGGATGTGTGCATTGCGAACTCGGGTGGTGTTGGTAGCCATCGGCACATTGGGAGCCCTTCAACCTTTATTGACCGCTCGCACAACTGGCAATCGCTGTACCTCACCAATGAAATGTGCGAGCAAAGGTGAGGTGTTGTCCCTTCTCCATGCGAGAGTGAGTCTCAGAGGCACGTTCAAATCGACCACGGGCAAAATGGCAACGGTTTCAGGGCAGCGCCAGCGTGCGGTTCCAAGGACCCATCCCACTCCCAAGCCGGTCGACACAAGGCTCAGGATCGTTGCCTCGTTCAGTCCCTCCTGAACGATGCGGGGAGACTTCAACCCCCCCGATAACATTCATGCATCAAGCGGTCATAGAGCGCCGGGCTTGCCCACCTTGGAAACCAGACAAACGGTGCATCCGTCAGGTCCCGCAGGCGGAGTTTCTTGAGTTTTGTGAGCGGATGTCTTTGGGGCACGGCCAGCTCGACATGCTGAATAGCCACGAGAAGCTGGTCCAAGTCCGGATCGGCTTTTGGCATGAAATTGAGGAATCCTGCATCCAAACGGCCGGATCTAATAGCTTCCAACTGTTCCATACTCGCCGCCGGTTGAAGCTGCAGTTCCGCGTCGGGATGCTGCTCCCGGAATCGCCGGAAAGAATCCGGAACAACGCCGCGCCAGGACGCATTCTCGGCGAACCCGACGCGCAGCGTCCCTGAAAGGCCGCGAGCCACGCGGCCGGCGCGCCCAGCCGCTTCGTTTACCTCTTGAAGGATGTGCCTCGCGTCCTCCAGGAATAGCTTGCCGGCTGCACTCAACTTCACGCCGC
>DASQID010000767.1:0-10493 GCA_035631775.1 Acidobacteriota bacterium | reverse complement strand
GCCAGGTGTAAACGAGCCCGACCGAAACCTGGTAACCTCCCTCGTAACTCATCGAGACTTTGTATGAGGCTGTCGGCGGCCGGCCGCGTGTTCCCCAGACTTTCACGCGGTTGTTTTCGAGATTCTGCATTTCGACCTCCGTGATATCGCAGACCACGTCGGCAACGATGTATGCGGCAGGATCTCCAATCTCATACAGCAGCTGCTCTTTCAGAACGGCCGGCGTGACAAGTCCGCCCTGCCGGGGATGAATTGTCATGATCAGGGTGCCGTCGTCGCTGATCTCACCAATCGGAAAACCGAGGTTCGCAAGGTCCGGGACATTTTGCCAGCCGCCGTTGAAATTCCCGCCCGAGGCCTGTCCGCCGCACTCGAGCAGATGCCCGGCAATGGTACCCCGAGCCAGCAGGTCGTACTGGTTCTCCCGCCAGCCGAACTCGTGGATCAGCGGCCCAAGCGCGAGTGCCGCATCATTGACGCGGCCGGTTATTACAAGATCCGCGCCGCGATTCAGAGCTTCGGCAATCGGGAACGCCCCGAGGTAGGCATTTGCCGATAGGTTCCTGCCCGGAATGTCGCTTTGGGGAGCCAGGGTGTCGAAATGACGAAACTCGATTCCCTGGCGCGCGTAGTCTTCGAGATGAGGCATCAGGTCATCGCCATGGACCACCCCGATTTTCAACTCGGGATAGCCTGTCTCACGGGCAACTTCGACCAGAGCTTCGGCCAGCCCCATAGGATTGAGCCCTCCGGCATCCGCCACCAGTCGAACGCCGCTCCTGCGAAGCAGCGGCAGTGCCTGCTTGATCAAGGGCACGAAGTCGTGCGGGTAACCGAGCCCCGCGTTCTTCGAGCGTTGCTTCTGCAGGATGGACATCGTGACCTCGGCGAGATAGTCCAGGATCACATAGTCCAGCGGACCACCCCGCAGAAGGTCGAGCAGCGCATCGCTTCGATCCCCCCAGTAACCGAGCGCGCCGCCAATCCTGATCGTCTTCATCCTCTACTCATAAGGAAAATGACGAATGACGAATCAAGGAGACGTTTCCCTTACTCGTCAGTCCTTGCGTCAATCGTCATTCGTCAATCTTTCGTGCCGCCTTTCGTTTTTCCAGGAATGCCCGGATGCCCTCACGGCTGTCCTCCGTGGACATGACCCCCGATAGCGCATCTTCGAGATATTCCAGCTCTTGAGCGAGCGACCAATCCTCAATGCGGGCGATGGCTTCTTTGCCGAGCTTGAGGATCTGACGGCTCTTGGCCGCGATCCTCTGCAGGTATTCCGAAGCACAGACATCAAACTGCGCGCGCGGGAAAATGTGGTTCACGATGCCGTATTCCAGGGCAGCGGCGGCCGGGACTCGTTCTCCAAGGAATAGCATTTCGGTCGCCCTCTTTCTGCCCACGTGGCGGTAAAGGAGGGCCAGCACCATCATTGGGAACATGCCGACCTGGATCTCAGGGGTTGAGAAGAAAACATCGTCACATGCGAGGGAGAGGTCGCATGCCAATAGTATCCCTAATCCTCCGGCCAGAACGTGGCCGCGTGCCAGGGCGACCGTAGGCTTCGGGCACTTCAACAAATCAGTCAGCAGGTCTCGGTATTCGCTTCGATCGAATGCTTCTCCTTCGGGTCGCTCTGCCAGGGCCGCCTTCAGGTCGGCACCTGCGCAGAACACCTTGTCTCCCTCGCCCGTGACTGTAATCACGCCGACCGTGCGATTGCTGCAGATGCTCTCCAGTGCCGCCCGCAATCCTCTCAGCACGGCAGGATTCAAGGCGTTTCGTTGCTCCGGTCTGTTGATGCTGATCCGCGCGATACCGTTTTCGATTGAGCAGAGAACATCGTTCATGGGTGCACGCTGTTAGAGACTGGCCGGGTCATGGGGCCTTGGCGTCTTAGCGGTTGCCCTTTAATTGGCTTCTGCTGCGAAATACGCAAATCCTGGGTCAATACAGGCCCCGGAGGGGCCAGAGCAAGTAGCCGCGGGCGCAAGCCCCCGGATAGGATATTGCATTAAGTCGAGCCCTGGAAGGGGCGACAGAACGTCTGGCTTTCCTGGCGCCCCTTCGGGGCGCTCCCTGCGTGGCAATGGAGTTTCGTGACAAAACTGATTAGCTGCCGCCGAGTCGCCAAGCACGCTTAGATCCGTCTCATAATACTACGTGCTGTTCTTGCCGCCTGCTGCCTGCTGTCTTTTCCAGTGCCCGCGAGAAATCCTCGATCAAATCCGCTGTTGCTTCGAGGCCGACGGACAGTCGAATGAGGCTGTCCGAAATGCCCAAGCGCCGGCGATCCTCGGGAGCCATGCCGGAATGCGAGGTTGTTGCCGGCCGAGTAATGAGGGTCTCGACGCCTCCCAGGCTCGGCGCCACGATCGGCAGATACGCGCCGTGCATGAACTCCTCGGCTGCCTCCACCCCTCCCCGGACCTCGAAACTCAGCATGCCGCTGAAGCCCCCGAACAACTCCCTGGCGCGCTGGTGCCTCGGATGACTCTCGAGCCCCGGATAGTTCACCCGGGTCACGGCGGGATGGAGTTCCAGGAATCGTGCGACCTCCAGAGCGCTTTCGTTCTGGTGCCTCACGCGCACAGCCAGGGTCTTGAGCCCGCGGTGAAGCAGGAACGCTGCGTGCGGGTCCAGGGTTCCGCCGAGGTGATTGAGCCGATGGGTGATCTTTTCCACAAGCGGAGCCCTGCCTATGACTGCACCGGCGACGATGTCCGAGTGACCGTTGAGGTACTTGGTCGCGCTGTGCAAAGACAGGTCGTAGCCCCACTCGACTGGCTGGAAGTTGATGGGACTCGAGAAGGTGTTATCGATTATCGACACGAGCCCGTGCTCGCGTGCAAATTGCGGAACCGCCGCGAGGTCCGCCACCTGAAGCAGTGGATTGGTCATGCTTTCCACGTAAATGGCTTTTGTGTTCGGCCGCAGCTTTTGCTTCCAGGAATCGGGATCATCGGCGTTGATGAAATCGAAGGACAGTCCGAACGATGCGAAGTCCTGCGTGATCAGGTCATGAGTGCCGCCGTACAGGCAGTCCTGGACCAACAGGTGGTCTCCGGCCGAGAGAAGGGTGAGGAGCGTAGTCGAAATCGCCGCCATTCCGCTTGCGGTCACCAGCGCGGCTTCCGCATTTTCCAGCGCGGCCAGCTTTTGGTGAAGAGCGATGTGATTGGGCGTATTGTTGAGCCTGATGTAACGAACCGCATCGTACGTCTTCTCGCCGGCATACTCGAAAGTCGCGCTTTGGAACACCGGCATGGCGACGGCGCCGCTGATGCGAGGCTCCGGCTCTCCGGCATGAATCAGTCTGGTGTCGATGCGCTTGTACTCGCGGGTCATGCATTCCCTCCTTTGCCCTCTCTACACTCTTTGTCAGATAACACGATGACACAAAGAGCACGATGATTCACAGGCTTTCTTTGCGACTGAGAGCTGCGAGCCTTGCCGCCGATGGCGCCAGGACACGAAGGTGCCGTGAATTTCAGCTATAATCCTGGAGGGGGGCAGTTGCCTTGAGCTATCGTCAATCGTCAATCGAAAATCGTCAATCGTAGATCCGCTATGTTTCCGCTTCGTGATGACAACCCAACTTCGTCTTTTCCAATAGTCACCATCGCCCTGATAGTTGCCAATTCCCTAGTGTTCCTCTACCAGGTATCGCTGGGGCCGAGGGCGGGTCAGTTGTTCATCTATGAGTATGGAGCAATCCCGTCGGTAGTTGTCGGCACCGATACTCTGCCGGCGAGGCTTGCCACGATCCCGCCGGTGCTCAGCCTCTTCACGAACATGTTTCTCCACGGCGGATGGATGCACCTCATCGGGAACATGTGGTATCTCTGGATCTTCGGCGACAACATTGAAGAGGCCATGGGCCGGATCCGGTATCTCGCGTTTTATCTGATTGCCGGCTTTCTGGCGTCTGTCAGCCATGTCTTGTCCAACATAGCGTCGACAATTCCATCCATCGGGGCCAGCGGCGCCATTTCGGGTGTTCTGGGAGCCTACCTCCTTCTCTATCCCCGCGCGCGCGTGCTCACTCTCATTTTTCTTGGTTGGTTCATTCGGATGGTGTACATACCAGCCGGCTTTGTTCTGGGCTTCTGGTTTATTCTGCAATTGTTGAGCGGAAGCATGAGCGAGGGTCGGGACGCCGGTGGTGTGGCGTTCTGGGCGCATGTCGGCGGCTTCATTGCGGGAATACTGCTGGTCGGATTGTTCAAGCGCAGAGACGTTCGCTTCTTCAATCCTCCCCGTTACCATAGCAATTACTCCGACGAGTGGTAACTCAATTTACGATTGACGATTTGTGGCTGGAGCGTAAATCGTCAATCACCAATTGTAAATTGATTCACTGCCTCAGCATCTTGGTTATGGAGTCCAGGTGGCTCGCCAGGGACGTAAGCCTCCTCTGCACCACCTGAATCCCTTTCGCCGCCTCTTCCCATTGTTGCTGCTCGATAGCCTCCCTCACATAGGGTATCGTTTTTACCCCATAGCCCGTGTAAAACCCCGGCGCATATAGTTGGTGCCTGAACCATGGGCGGCGCGGCAGTCCTTCAGATGAAGCCAGCACTCGCTCGCTCTGATAGAGCAATTTGTTCAGCTCGTGCAGGAAGGCAGTCCCCTTTCCAAAAATCGCTCCTGAAGCTGCTGCCTGCTGGTAGGCCTGTTCGCATCTCTGAGCACTCTGCATCAAGCCTTGCTGTGCTCTCCTCAGCGGTTCGACATCCACCTTGACATCCTTCTTCTTGTTGAGACGGTCAAGTTCGTCCACGTAAAGGCCAACTGTGTCGGCAAGATTCGTGAAATCGAACGGTAGAACCTGTGCATCCGCAAGACGCATCACGGCCGTACCATCCAATTGAGCAAGGGCGCGGCCGTATTCAAAGGTCGTATCGGAGAAATGGGTGTACCAGTAGAAGCTGTCATAAATGGAGTGATACACGCCGCCGCCGTCATCGCCGCCGAATCGCAGGTCGAGACAGGCGATGCCGAGGTGATCAATGAACACGGTGTAGTCGGATCCTGAACCGAGCGCGCCGATTCGCAGGTCGGCCCGCTCACGCAATTCCTTCTTGGCTTGGTCGTCAGCAGCTGTCTCGAGCCGCCTGTCCCGCAGTGCATCATAGACGGACTTGCCCGTTGCGGGATCTGCAATGTCACGCGCCACCTCGTGGAGGAAGCGCTCGAGGCTGTGGGACCCGGAAGCGCCGAACCAGCCTTTGCCATTGCTGTCGCCGTTCAGATACAGGACCGCCTTGTCCTCGAGCTCGGCTGCGTGAGCCTCGGCCCACTCGGTGGAACCCAGCAACCCCGGCTCCTCGCCGTCCCATGCGGCAAAGATGATGGTTCGCCTAGGCCGCCAGCCCTGTTTGAGCAGTTCGCCGAGTGCGCGCGCCTCTTCGAGGAGTGGGACCAGCCCGCTGATCGGGTCCGAGGCCCCGTTGACCCAAGCGTCATGATGATTTCCCTGAATAATCCACTCCTCGGGGAAAGTACTTCCTTCGATCCGGCAAATGACGTCGTAAGCCGAGTGCAGGTTCCAGTCGCTGGTTACCTTGAGATGAACGACTGCCGGGCCCGGGCCCGTGAAATAGGTCACGGGCAGTGCGCCGCGCCAGTTCTCAGGAACGACAGTACCGCGAAGGTTCTTTAGTATGGGTAATGCATCACCGTAGCTGATCGGAAGGACCGGGATCTTCGTGAAAGTGGGTACCTCCTTCAGGGGCAGCCGCTTTGCGTCCGCCGTCGCGCCGATGCCGGGTGTGAGCGGATCGCCCGGGTAGATCGGCATGTCAATGACGCTGCCTCGCTGAACACCCTGCTCGGGTCGATAGGGCCCCTCAGGGTAGACCGCGCCCCGGAAGTAACCGTCATCCTTTGGATCCGAGTAGATCAGACAGCCTATGGCACCGTGCTCATAAGCGACTTTTGGCTTGATCCCGCGCCAGCTGGCCCCGTAACGCGCCAGGACAACTTTGCCCCGCACGTCCACACCCAATTTCTTCAACGCTTCATAGTCGTCCGGCACGCCGTAATTTACGTAAACAACCTGTGCGGTGACGTCTCCATCGGCGCTGTAGGCATTGTAAGTGGGCAGTTGTCCCGCATCCGTCGAATCGGGATCTTCAGGTACGGCTGGTTCCTTGAGCCTGGCCACGTGTTTCACCGGCTCGATCAGTTCGAGAACTCGCTCTCTTGGCGTCGGAAAGAGAACCTGGAACTCCTCGATCGATGCCAGCAATCCCCAGGATCGGAGCTTGTTCAGGATCCACTCCGCGTTGGCTTTTCCCCTGGGGGATCCGAGGGCGTGCGGCTCCGCAGACAACCAGGCCATGTACTCGCGCAGCAGGTCGGGCCGGGGGATACCGCGCATCTTGTCCTCCCAAGCCAATTGCTCCTTCGCCTGATCCGTCGAAAAGCCTCGCGGTAGATCGGCTGGTTGTGCCCCGCTTGTCGATGCAAGCTGACAAGCGGCCGCAATGAGAACGAAGGAGCCGGCCGTGCGCAGCAGATCGGGTATTCTGTACATGTAGAAATCTCCTCGCCGTGATGAGTGTCGGTTTAACTGGCAGGAAAAAAATACTCCCCATTATCCGCAACTTTCAATGGAGGGATGGATCACTTATGTCAGATCCTCGTGCTTAGGGGATCCAGGGAGGTCCGGCCGAGTTTGGGTCTTGACGCTCATGACAAACGGAGGCTAGGATCCTCTCGATTCACGGATCGTTTCACCATTTCCCGATTGGAGTCTGACTATGAAAAAAGCTGTATCTTTGATCGTAACTGCGGCAATGGTCCTTCTGGCCGGAATTGTCGCTTATTCTGCGGATGCCGCGGCTGGAAAGGAAGTTTACACAAAAGAGAAGTGCCAGATGTGCCACTCGGTCGCAGGAGTGGGCGGGAAAATGTCCAAACTGGATGGGGTCGGAGCAAAGTTGAAGACTGACGATTTAAAGAAGTGGATCAAGACCCCGAAAGCAATGAAGGCGGATTCGAAAATGAAGGCTTATCCCAACATCGCGGACAAAGATCTCGATGATTTGGTCGCTTATCTCCTGACCTTGAAATAGTAACGTTTAAATCGCAAGACAAAACCGGCCACGAGTCTTTTCTCAAATTGCGCGAAGGAAACCGGAGCGTCTCTTTCGCGTAATTTGTGTCATTCGTGGCCGTTTTTTTGTAGCTTCATGTCTGCCACAAATTTCACGAATTACACGAACCACTGAAGGCATGGATCGCTTCGTACTACTAACGTTCAAATCTTTGCCGTTTCAGCAAGGATAGGGTTGCCTGTCTTTGCGCCTTTGGCGTCTTTGCGGTGGCTTTTTAAAAAGCCACAGCAAAGACGCAAGGACGCGAAGGAACGCGGAACCCGATTTGGTTGCGGCTATGCTGCACTGTGGAATTCGTGGCAGTTTTTTCAGATGTGTCAACGAACTTCCGGCGGCAGCGCTGCGGGCGGCCTGGATACGCGGCCACGGAACGCCTCGTCCACCACGATGTTGTGGTTCTGGAGGGTCATGCCGAGTGCTCGCTCGAGGGCGTTCCTGGCCTTGGCGTATACGCTCTTTGCCGCCACCTCGGTGGAGCGCGCCTGGGCCAGAAAACTCTGGTACTGCATGACCAGGAAGCTGGTGGAGACGCCGTTTGCGTACTTCTCCATTTCGATCTGGAGCGATTGCTCCTGAAGCTTGCGTGCCTCCACGGCGGCGTCGTAGGCAGAGCGCGAGCGCTGCAGCGCGATCAGTGCCGCTTCAACCTCCAACCGCACCTGGTTCTCGAGTTGCTGATAGCGAACCTGGGTCTGACGGAACTGAATCGCGTCGCGGGCATAGTCGGCTTCTGCGATGTTATTGCGCAGGGGCAGGTTCACCTGGATGCCGATTCCGTACGACGGATAATTGCGGCGGAAGATCTGTGCCAACGCCGTGCCAAGCCCTCCCAGAAGCGAAGGATCAACAAGGCCCGGGGACGTGAGTGGATTCAACTGACCCCCAAGCCCGTTGTTCTGGGCTCCTATCACGAGGTCGATGTCCGGCAACATGGCATTGCGCGAGCCTTTGAGACTTATCTCGGAGTTCGCGACCTGCAGCTGGCCTTCTTCCAGTTCCGGCCGGTTCTTATAGGCGGTAGCCACCAACTCCTGAATCGGCTGCACAGCCTCACGGGCAGGGATGTCGACCGGGGTGGTGGGCACTGTGTGTGCCTCGCGCAGTAGAGTCTCGGACGTGCCGCGCCGTGAGAGCACGTTTTTCAACACCAGCTCCTGTTGCTGCTCAAAGCCTTCGGAATTGGCCAGGTCCTGCCGGGCGGAGGCCATTTGTGCCTGCGCTCGCACCAGTTCTATCGGCGCCAGCGTACCCTGGTCAACCTTCTCCCTGTTGTCGTCGACAAGCCTCTGCGCCAGCGCAACGGTCTGTCGTTTTACCTCGACGTCTTCCTGCAACGTAACGAGGTCAAAATACAGGCGGATGACCCCGGATATCGTGCTGATCACCTGTTGCCGGAAAACGAGGTCGCTGACCCTCTGATTGTTTCCGGCGATGGTGATGAAGCGCTTGTTCACGGCCGGGCCAAATCCGCGCAAGAGCGGCTGTGTAAGATTTATGCTGAAGAAGGAGCTGGCATAGGGATTGTAGGTATTGGTACGCGAATTGGTGTTTTGAGAAAGTGCATTGAAGGTTGCGTTGAATTGAGTGCCGGCGCCGAAGCTCTTTTGGAATCCGAATATGCCGAAGTTGGTGTGGCCCGTCAACGCGCTCGTTCCCTGTGATGACGGATTGACGAGCAATGTCGTCTGGTGCTGCCAATCCAGCTGGCCGAACAATGACGGGTTGAAGGCTGGGATCGCGGGGCCGCTGGAGAGCGGCGTCGAGCCGGTGATGGCTGCGCTCGATTGAGCCGGCACGATCGAAGTAAGCTCTGAAAGATTGGTGGAAACCGCGCTGGAAAACGGAGAGCCGGTCGCCGGCAAATTCAAGATCGGGCTGGCGGGCCCGC
This sequence comes from Acidobacteriota bacterium, assembly GCA_035631775.1. Taxonomy (GTDB): domain Bacteria; phylum Acidobacteriota; class UBA6911; order UBA6911; family UBA6911; genus DASQID01. The sequence continues at coordinate 1,478 of DASQID010000767.1, read as the reverse complement.
CCACCCCAGACGGGAGCTCGTTCACGGTGAGCGGGAAGCCGCGCAGAGCGCCGCCCCCGCTGGCGCGCAGCAAATCAGAGGCGGCGGTTTCCGGGCCGAAGCGCTGCAGCTCGATGTCCAGATTGTTTTCGAGAGCCAGGGCGATGGCATCCTCCAGCGAGAGGTAGAGCTTGCCGGCACGCATCAAGCTGTTCAGGCGTGAAGAGTTATCAAACGATACCGGGGGCAAAGGTCTCGCCTCATAGGCGCGTCGCAGGTTCCACCAGCGGCTCTCGGGTTGCACACCCGGGCGTGCAGTCTGATCCTCGTTTTGCGCCACTCCGAAGGAAGCGAATAAGGCAATTCCCGTCAGAAGGATCGGGACGAGTCTCTGGTATTTGAACATGTCGGCCTCAATTAACTGCCACGAATTGCACGAATCTCACGAACTAACCTATGAATTAAATCTCCGTGGAATTCGTGTAATTTGTGCCAGATTATTTGTGGATTTGACCGCCTGCGCCCTTGGCCTTGGCAGACGAAACGGGCTGGACGACTGCTCCCTCTAGAATCTCATCTCCGGGGTTGAGCACGATGTATTCCCATCCCTCCAGGCCGTTGACGACCTCAATCTCCTGTCCGTAATCACGCCCGACTTCGATCGCCTGCAGGTGGATCCGCTTTGCCTGTTGCCGGTTGGATCGAGCGGAACCGGGTGGGCGGTCTTGCGGCGCCGGATCCTGAAGGACCGCGACACGCAAGCCCTCGGGTGTCGCCATGACGCAGTCGCCTGAAATCAGCAACGGAGGAGCCGCGCGGGGATTGAGCAGCCGCACTTGAACGAACATGCCCGGCAGCAGGACAAGCTGGGGGTTTTGCACTTGGACCTCGGTCAGCATCGTGCGGGAGCTGATATCCACCGCATTAGCGGTCCGCGTGACCTGCCCGGCAAACTCGCGATTCGGGAATGCCTGCACCAGAACCTTCGCCGTCTGGCCGGTGCGAATGCCCGGTGCGTTTGTCTCGGGCACATTGATAAGCACGCGCAGAAGACTGATCTGCGCGATCCGGAACAGCTCTCCACCCTGGGCTCCGGTCGATGGACCCGACATGGCACCCCCACCCTGTCCTTGCCCCATGCTGCTCCCGGCGCCGGAGATCAGCGCGCCGACGTCGAAGTTTCGGGAGGTGATGATGCCGCTGAACGGCGCGCGCACCTTCTCAAAATCTTGCAGGGCGACGAGGCGTTCCAGGTTCGCGCGAACGGCATGCATGTTCTGTTCCGAGGATCCGATACGTGCCTCGACCGAAGTGACCGCGGCCGAGGTGCTGCGGAACGCCGCCAGCTGATTATCACCTTCCTGTTTCGAAACCGCCCCGTGCTCCATCAACACCTTGTAGCGGTCCCAGGTGACACGGGCAAGTTCCATTTTCGCGCGGGCATCCGCGAGATCCGCCTTCGCCTGGCCCATCTGCTTTTCGGCTTGGGCAAGAGCTGC
>DASQID010000766.1:0-4967 GCA_035631775.1 Acidobacteriota bacterium | reverse complement strand
CAGTTCTTTCGTTTTTCCAGGCCGTTACTGTCACTACGACTCGCGGCTATTCCTCTAGCCGGGGCACGTCGTAAGTGAAGCCGCGAAAGCTCTGCACTGAACGGGGCTCAATCGCGATGCTCATCCAGGCTCTCCGGCCGGGGCAACTTCACCGCATGCTGCTCCAGACCCTGAAAGAGGCTGGTGCCGGTGCTTACGGATTCGAACGCGAGGATGTCTTCAAGATGTGCTTCCTTGGCCTCCGGGGACAGGCAGCCGCCGAGTTCAAATTCTCCTTCAGTGACCCGTTTCAGGCGAGCCATCAGCTCCGCAATTCGGCTCGTCCGGGGGGAGTCCGCGGTTGGGCCGCCGCCCGGCGCTCTACTTGTCTTGCCATTCAGCCGCTCCTGCCATTTCCGACGCATTTCGCGAGATCTTCGTCCCACGGCGCTTCTCCTTTCGCGGAGCAGGCCACGATTCTTCGCTGCCCCCCCCTTGTCTAATGGCCGCGTCGCAAATTGAGCCAAAAAATCTCTGTCAGGTTTGGAGACGAGGGGCGGTTGTCGTTTGTGACTCGCGATGAATGCCTAATTCCACCTCCACAATGATCAGAAGAAAAGCCACGGGCCGTGCCCCAAAAACTCAGCGTCCTGCGGTCTCATCTTCAGTTATAATCCTCGCCCTGACGCGATTTCGGGGAATGTTTCCCCCGAGACTTTATGTAAGACGCCGATTTAGGAGGTACGGAGCGGCGCCCGGCGAACGTCGTACCGCGCATCTCAGAACCTGCGGCAGCTTGTCCTTTCCTATTCTCTCATGCGCCGCGATCGACTTCCCGGCGCGCTCCCAGTCCTTGTGGACCTGCTGGAAGCGGCCGGACCGACACTTCGTCCGAATCCGGCTGCCCACGCGCTATGGAGGTGACGTGGACAAGTGGAAATTCTACGCGGTCACCCACGGTGACCACGTGATCATGAATCCCCTCTCGTCCGAGGCATTGGACGAGGTACTCAACCTCGCGGCGATTCCCGCCGGCGCACGGGTCCTGGACATCGGGTGCGGGAAAGGGGAACTGCTCATCCGGTTCGCTCGCCTCGGCGCGAAAACGGGAATCGGCGTTGAGCTCTCGCCCTACACCGCGCGGGAGGGGCGGGAGCGTGTACGGGCCCTCGCGCCCAAGGCGGACATCACGATCGTCGAGGGGTCCGGCGCGACGTTTACGGCCGAGCCGGAGTCGTTCGATGTCAGTGCCTGCCTGGGGGCCTCCTGGATCTTCGGAGGTCATCGCGGCACCCTGCGCGCGCTCGCGCGTTGGACTCGGCCGGGCGGGGTGGTTCTTGTGGCCGAGCCGTTCTGGCGTCTCCCACCCGCTCCCGAGTACCTGGCGTCCCAGGGGCTTCGCGCCGACGAGTTTGGCAGCCATGCCTCCAATGTCACGGACGGAGTGGCGGAAGGCCTGATCGCGCTCTTCGCCCGTGCAGCGGAAGCGACGGAGTGGGACCGCTACGAGGGCTTCCAGTGGCACGCCGCGGAGCAGTGGGCGCGAGAAAACCCGTCGGATCCCGACAAAGTTGAAATTCTTCGCAAGGTGCGTGAGAACCGCGACGCCTTTCTGCGATGGGGCAGGGAGGCGGTGGGTGACGGATTGTACCTCTTCCGAAAGCCGGAGTCATGACGCAAACATAAGGACTGAAGATCTGTTTCCGGAGGGACGACCGCGCCGGTTTTCCTGACGGTTTCAGTACTATGTCCTGCTGCCGGCCAGGATAGGAAGCGGCATTTGTTCGGATGGCCTTGCGGGTAGATTTTTGACAGGGGACTCCCGAGATCTCAGGTTCCGGGCCATCCGGCGCGAGTGTCTTGCGGCCGGGATCTGCCCCGGCTTCAGATTTGGGTCTCGGAAAGCCAGATTTTCCATCATCCTCATCCCGTGATCATTGATCCGGCATATCGCGTCCTCGCCGAACAGTACGTTCTAATGTGACCGCCAGGAGAATGACGATAATAATTACTTCCGTATTCTTATGACGAGAATGGAGCCCGGTGAGAAGGAACCTCCAGTCAGCTCAAATGAGCAATATCTTAACTTGTACTGACGATTGCAGGAGCGGTAGGCGATGGGACAAGAGTCAGCAACGCTATCTTTCATAATTCCTGAGGCCTACGAGAAAGCCCTCAAGTTGATCCGACAAGCGTTGAGGGACGAAGAACTGAAAATCTTCACGGAATTGGATGTCTCGCGCAGGCTGAAGCGGGAGTTAGGCGTTGGCTTGGGTCAGTGCAAGGTGTTTTGCGTGGACTGCCCCGTTTCGATGCTGGAAGCAATGGCTGTGGATCGGTCGGCAGGTTTGCTCTTGCCCTTGCACGTGGTTGTCTCCGGACGTGATGAGTGGACCCAGGTACAGCTGCCTAATCCTGCGAGTGTCCAAGGCAGTACGCTGACCATAGGCGCGAAAGTTTCAGTAAGCAACCTGCTTGCGCGGGGAATCACAGCCGTGGAGAGGGTCGCAATGCGCGAAGTATTCTCTTAACTTGCCGTGTAGAAAGAACGAGAGTTCCAGCGTGATTCATCTCCGACTCTTCCTATCGCGTATCCTGCGGCGACGGCTACCCGCAGGGCAATCGATATGCATGGGGCTCGATACCGCGCGTAATATTTAACCATGATCAGATTTGATGCAGCTCACGCCGCTGTGCACTACCCGCGAGACCGCCACATCCACATCTGGGTTCGCCCCTCGATTTTGGTCGGGATCCTCCTGGCAGTATTGTCATTGATTGTCGCGGCATGGATAGAGGTGGCTTTGGCTGGTCTGCCTCAAGTTTCGCCCGTGCCGCAGGTTTATCCAAACAACTTCGCGGGGCCGCACGGATTTCCACTCTGGGTCCGGTACTGCCACTTTTTCAATTTTCTCTTTGTGATGTTGCTGATTCGCAGCGGCCTGTCCATCCTGTACGATCATCCACGCCTGTATTTCAATGATGACTGCACACCTGGGACTGAGTGGATCCGGTTTACGCCCCTTGAGGTCCCCCGCGACCGCATCTGGACGGCCAAGGATGACGCGCGTTATATCTCACCGCTGATCGGCACCCCGGGATACCGCCACACCATAGGGATTGCGCGGGTCTGGCATTTCATCAACGTCCACGGGTTCATCATCACGGGGATTATCTTCGCGGTCATGCTCTTTGACACCGAACAGTGGCGACGAATTGTGCCCACTTCACCGCTCGTTCTTGCGCAGGCCTGGAATACGTGGGTGCACTACGCGACCTTTCACCTTCCCCCTGAGCCTAACGGATTTTACGGCTACAATGCGCTGCAGCAGATCGCCTATTTCACAGTCTTCTTCGTCTTCGGCCCTGTGGCCATCACCACTGGTATCGCCATGTCGCCGGCGGTAGTGAATCACTTTCCCTGGTACGCGCGGTTCTTCGGCGGACGGCAATCGGCGCGATCTATCCATTTCTTGACCATGGTGAGTTTCCTTGCCTTCCTGGTGGTGCACGTTACGCTGATCGTGATGACTGGGTTCGCGCGCAACATGAACCACATCGTGCTGGGCACGGATGATACGGGGCATTTGGGGATGTGGCTGGGATTTGTGGGCATCAGCGTTGTCATTCTCTCTTGGATTACGGCGCATTACCTGTCCTGGCATCATCCTCGCGGGTTGCAGCACGCGCTCAAGGCTGTGACCTATCCGATGCAGCTCCTGACTTTAAATCGGCTGGTCCCGCGCCAGGATTATTCCGAGCAGGACATTTCTCCGTTCTTCTGGCCGAACGGAAAGATCCCCGTGAGAGAGGACTGGAAGCGTTTGGCGGAAAGCGAATTTAGGGACTTTCGGTTGACAGTGGCCGGGCTGGTTGAAAATCCGGCGGAACTTTCGCTGGCCGACCTCGAGAACCTGGGCTTTGTTGAACACATCACTATGCATCATTGCATCCAGGGTTGGAGCGGCATCGCAAAATGGGGCGGCATTCCGATGAAGACGCTGATCGAACTGGTGCGCCCCAAACCCGAAGCCAAGGTTGTGGCCTTTTTCTCCTTTGGTGAAGCGCTCTATGGTGACACCTACTACGACACGCAGAGCCTGGAGAATGTCCTGAAAGCGGAATGCCTGCTTGCCTCCCGAATGAACGGGCAGCGGCTCCCACCTGTGTACGGAGCTCCCTTGCGGTTGCGCGTTGAGAACCAGCTGGGCTACAAAATGGTCAAGTGGATCGAGCGGATTGAATTTGTCCGGTCGGAGAAGGATTTGGGTGAAGGCGAGGGTGGCAAAAACGAGGATGATGAATACTTCGATCTCCTGCCCAACATCTGAGATTGTCGAACAACAGACCTAATGTTTACTGTCTTGTCGAAGCCCGGCGCAATTTTGAGTTTTCTTTCGGAGGCGAGGATCTTGGCAGATGCGTGCACAAGGGTTCCATGCTGATTCCTGGCAAAACGATGATTCCGGTGATTACGAGGTGTCAATATCCGGGTTCAACACCTGCGTCATGATGATGTTCATCTGGGCGACGGAGCGATTCAAGCTAGACCTCGTGTCCTATGACTGCGATACGGAAGGAGTCAAATTGATCGAGCTTGACCGGACCGAGACTTTCGCGAAGGTCGCCCTGCGGCCGCGGATTGTCGTGCGCGCGAGCGAATCCGAAGTAGAAAGCGCGCAGAAGGGTGTGCAGCGGGCGCTGGAAAGCGCGGTGAAATACAGCTTGGTTGCGAATTCGATCAAGTCAGAGATAGTTGTTGAACCCAATGTTGAGATCATTGTTTGAATCAGATGACCGGGGGTTGGAGAACTACGGACAGTATTCATTGCGCCAACCACGAGGAGGAAACCATGGCAGGCAATACCGTCGGTTTTATCGGTGGTGGGAGGGTGACGCACATCATCCTTGGCGGGTTGGAGAAGGCCGGAAAAATGCCGGCCGGGGTGATCGTCAGTGATACGAGCCTTGATGTATTAAACCGGCTT
>DASQID010000765.1:0-12637 GCA_035631775.1 Acidobacteriota bacterium | reverse complement strand
CAGGCTGCGGCCCGCAGGCCCGCTGGCTTTGTTGCTCGCTCCTCACATACCACCCCGGGTATAGCTCGTCGCTCGCGCCTCGCCAGCGGGCCTGGGGGCCAGCAGCAAAATGTGAAGTTATTCTTGCGCCAGCCCTTAGATGCAAAGCCACCAGGAACTGCTCAGCCCGGAGTGCGGAAATTTCTGTGGCGTGTGAAACAGGAGTCGGCCACAGCGTATTTGAAGATGGAAGACAAAAACCTCCTCAAGAGGGCGGGGAATTCGTCCCCTACTGAATTCCCTCCCTACTCCTTCGATTGGCCCTTGGGAATGCAGTTCTCAAGGGCCTTTTTTTTAGTTGAGGTACAGCAGGCCGGAACTCTCCTCCTGACTCTCCAATCATTTGGGAGTAGAGCCAACTCTTCTTCACGTTGACTAGACTTGGACCTCGGTACGCACTCGCACTCCGGCGATGGGTTTTAGATGCCGATTCCGAGAATACTGGGAATGGAGTTCGAGTCAACTACGGGATTTGAAATTTCCTTGCCGCCGATGTCGTCTCAGGATAGAAATGAGCGCATCTAGGGGGAGAAAAACTGCACCATGAAAGATGACACAAGAATCGTTGCCGGCATGAACCGGCGGAAATTCATCGGCACCACGGCAGCTGCAGTGGCTGGAATCAGCCTGGTTCCGCGTCATGTGCTCGGGGGCAGAGGATTTGTTGCGCCCAGCGACAAGGTCAATCTCGCCATCATCGGATGTGGCGGTCAGGGGCGCACCAATGTACGCGCCCTTGCCCAGCACGCCGATGCCCAGATCATTGCCCTGGCGGATCCGATCGAGGCACACGACCTGAATGCGTTCTACTATAAGGGCAAAGCAGGGCGCCTGCCTCTGAAAGCGGAGATTGAAAACCGCTACTCTGACAAGATCCCGAACTACAAAGTGGCTGATTTCGAGGACTTTCGGGTGATGCTCGAAAAGGAGAAGTCCATCGATGCCGTCCTTTGCGCCACGCCGGATCATCAGCACGCCTATGTCTGCGTGACGGCAATGAGGCAAGGTAAACACGTCTATTGCGAAAAGCCGCTTACGCACAATGTGTGGGAGGCGCGCCTCGTCGCCAAGGTGGCTAAGGAAGCCGGCGTTGCGACCCAGATGGGTAACCAGGGACACTCGGGCGAGGGGATACGGCAGACCTGCGAATGGATCTGGGATGGCGCCATCGGCGACGTGCGCGAAGTCCACGCCTGGACAGGAGCTACCCGCTGGAACACGAAATCCTGCGGCGGAATTCCCCCGGAAGAGCCAGTCCCGCAGGGTGTCAATTGGGACCTGTGGCTCGGCCCGCGTGAGATGCGTCCGTACAGCTCCGCTTATTCCCCTGTCAGCTGGCGAGATTTCTGGGACTTCGGCACCGCCCCCATCGGCGACTTCTTCTGCCACAATTTCGATCCCGCGCTCTGGGCTCTCGACTTGCGCGAGCCGACGAGCATCGAAGCTTATGGCGCCGGCGGCGTCGAGTCTTACATGGCACCGGTGGGGGGTCTGTATACCTATCAATTCGGCCCGCGCGGCAAAATGCCGGCTGTCAAATTCACCTGGTATGACGGAGGCCTGATGCCGGCCCGCCCGGAAGGATTGGAAGAGAAAGATCGCCTCGGTGACGGGGGCAATGGCATCCTGTTCATTGGCGACAAGGGTATGCTGACCTGTCCCGGCTGGGCGGGACCCCCGCGACTGCTGCCGGGTTCCAAGGACGCTGCATACAAACGGCCGGAAAAAACCCTGCCGCGCACGAAGGGCCATCACCGCGAATGGCTGGATGCCTGCAAAGGAGGCAAGCCCTCCAGTGCGGAGTTTCAATACAGCGCGGCGCTCACCGAGATCGGACTGCTCGGTCTCGTCGCAATGCGTCTCCGCAAGAAGATGAATTGGGATGCCGCAGGAATGAAGGCCACGAACGCCCCAGAGGCGGAAAAGTACCTGAAGGAGGGTTACCGCAAGGGCTGGGAAATCGTCTGACTGGTCGTCGCCATTTGTCGGATCATGAAAGTTGCCAATGCGCGGATTGTGTTCTTTCTGGCAGTTCTGTTGTGGATCCCCGCCACAGCTCGGCCGCAGACTATCTCCTTTGGCCTGAACGCCGGGATTCCCCTCAGCGGCCTGATTGAGACCTCTGATGGCGAAACGGCGACAACCGGACCGTACACATTCGGGCCGTCAATACGGATCCGTCTGCCCCGGGGCTTCTCACTGGATGCCGGGCTTCTATATAAGCGGTTCGCTTTTGGCCTTACCTCGAACCCGGAGCGTGCGGCGGTTCAACGACTTGAACTGCCTGTGCTGCTCCGCCATGACCTCTCCGGCTCGCCGATCCACCCGTGGGTACACGCGGGAATATCGTTCAATCGTGTGATTGCAGTGGGTGCGGACGTCTGTGCGCGAAATTCTCTCGGCGAGTTGACCTATTGCATCGCCGGTGAGACGGCAGCCGAACTGCGTCACAGGCATACGCATGGGCCAGCCCTGGGCGCAGGCTTCGAGTTTAAATGGGCAGGATTTCGCGTAGCGCCCGAGATGCGGCTCACCCGCTGGGTGGATCGAAACTTTGGGACGCGGGATTCTGCACTGCGTTCCCACCTCACACAGGTCGAAGTGCTGCTCGGCCTGCAATTCTGAGCCTCGATTTTGATTGAGGAACAACCCTGCGTGCCTCGAGTCTCCGCAGGTCCCTTTTCACTGCAATGACGCGAGGATGCAAAGGATCTTCATGTGCAATAAGAACTTGCCGATCAGGTTAGAAGAGCCAGGCTGGCATCCGATCTCATTCAATATCCTGGTGGATGCACCAAAATGGACGATGCGCGGCAAATGAACCTGTCCGAACTCGAGTCCGGAAAATCTCGAGATTGCGCTGTCGACAGATTGATGGCAGAGATCTTCCGAGCTTTGGATCAACGGCGAATTCCGGAAGAGCTTCTCCTCAGATTGGCTCGCTCTGAACCGGAAACGCTGCATTATTGCATCGACAGGATGTCGGACCCCGACATGAGCCGTGAAGAAGGAGCGGCGTTGACACGGATTCTTCAGAGAACCGGATGGATCCAGAAGCTGATGGACGCCCTGTTTTCCGTCGACCGGGAGACTGCCGTGAGGGTTGCCGCGGTGCTCCAGAAAGCGGAGCGTGGGCTGGATCTTAAACTGGCCGTTCATCTTCAGTCGGAGAATCCCGGCATTGTCATGCGTTCCCTAGAGCTGATTGAAGTCATCGGTAACAGCCGGCGACTGGTTCCGGTGCTATTTGGCCTGCTGGCTCATGAGGATCCCAGAATCCAATCCAAAGCTGCTCTGGTCGTCGAGAAGATGGATCACGATTTCCTTTACACTCGACAGCTGCTCCGGCACTCTGACGGGCGTGTCCGCGCCAATGCTCTACAGGCCATAGCAGATCGAGCCGATCCTGAAACCGTCGAGTTCCTGCGCCAGGGTGCGGCCGATGTTGACCATCGCGTTCGTTCGCTGGCGGCAGTGGGACTATGCAGGATCGGGGATCCGCTTGGATGGCAGATTCTCTCGACAATGATCCAGGATTCCCGGGTTGCCGAGCGTCGCAGTGCCGCCTGGGCCATGGGTAGGTGCGGGTCGAAAGAGACCCTTGCCGGGCTCGAGACTGTGGCGCGCAATGATTCGGATGAGAGGGTCAGAGCTCTCGCGGAGCGGGGCATCCGATCGATTCGGCAACGTATCGCGGGACAGGATACGCCGCCTTCCTAAAGGGTACCTTCAGATCCTCGCCGCATCGACAAGGTACAACACCCGTCTTTGCGCCTTTGGCGGTGGCTTCTTAAAAAAAAGCCACCACTGAGACGCGAAGACGTAAAGGAACGCCGGACTCGTTTGGATGCGGCTGTGCTGCCCCGGGCAGTTCGTGGCGTTTCACGGTAGAGACTATTTAGCTTTCGGTTGTGGCATAGGCGCGCGGGGCAGCATTTCCTCCCTGGAGATCTTCTTCGATGGCTCCCTCAGACTGCTGCAAGCGCTTGTTCGAGGTCCGCGATCAGGTCGTCGGTGTCCTCGATCCCTGCAGACAATCGCACAAGATCGTCCGGGATGTCGAGTGCTTTCCGCTCATTCCGGCTCTTGTCCCAATAAGACATGGTTGCGACCAATTCCACAAGGCTTTCAACCCCCCCGAGCGAGGGAGCGATCTTGAAGAGCTGCAGCCGGTCGAGGAAACGTTCCGCGCGCCGAAGATCGGCGCGCAGGCGGAAGGAGACCACTCCACCGCAGCCGTGCATCAGTCTGGCGGCAACTTCGTGGTGCGGATGGCTTGCCAGCGCCGGGTAATAGACCCGACGGACCTTCGGATGAGTATCGAGGAAGCGTGCAAGGGACAGCGCATTCCGGTTGTGACGTTGCATCCGCAGCGCCAGGGTCTTCATGCCGCGAAGGATCAGGTAGGCCGCCAGCGGAGGCAGAAGGGTTCCAACTGTCCCGTGGAACTCCCGGACCGGCATCAATTCTTTCCGACTCCCAAGAACGGCCCCGCCGATAACGTCGTTGTGGCCGGCGATGTACTTCGTCAGGGAGAGGATCACAATGTCAGCGCCAAGGTCGAAAGGGTCTGCATTGAAAGGACCTGCAATGGTGGGATCGACAATCAGCGGGATGCCGCGCTTCGAGGTGACAGCGGCAACCGCCGGGACATCCGGTACGTAAAGATGCGGATTCGTCGGTATCTCCAGAAAAACGGCGCCGGTGCGCCGCGTAATCGCGGCGATGACGGACTCAGCTGTCGGCTCGGCGAAAACGGCTCGAATGCCAAAGCGTGTCAAGTAGCGCTCGCTGATTACCCGCGTGCGGCGATAGGTCTCAGAGGTCATCACCAGTTCGTCGCCGCTGCGCAGCAGGGACAAGAGTAAATCGACAATCGCCGCCATGCCTGACGAGGTGACGACGCAATCCTCAGCATGATAAAGGGCAGCGAGTTTCGCCTCGAGAGCTTGCTGGGTGGGAGCGCCATAGCGGCCGTATTCGAAGCGGGATTTGTTCTGTTGTTCCTGATAAGCCCGGACCTCCGCAGAGGTTCCGAAACAGAAAGTCGCCGTCTGTACGATCGGCTCTGCAACAGCGTGTCCGAGCTTCTCACGACACTCGCCACCGTGAACCGCAAGAGTGGACTTTTTGAGGTTTCTCATTTGGCTCTCTCCCCCGCGCGCGAGGGAGCAGTCTATCATCAGGTGCCGGCACTGTCACTGCTTAGGGTCTGTCGCATAATAACAGGCCCACTTTGCTGCAGGCCCCTCAGGCCCGCTGGCGAGGCGCGAGCGGCGGGCTATGCCCGGGTGGTATGAGAGCGAGCAACAAAGCCAGCGCGCAGCCCGAAGGGGCGCGGCGGCGGGCGCTCGCGCCAAAGTGGACATGTTATTGTGCGACAGATCCTAGGGCACAATGACGGTCTCTCGCTATACGGCGGAGACTTGCAGGATTGTCGTGCGGCTCATCAGGAGTGAGGAACCGATCGGGAGGAGACCTCCAGTCGCTTGATTGCTTTGCCCAGCCTTTTGATGCCCTCTTCCGTCTCTTCCGGCGGTTGGCTGACGAAATTCAACCGGAGATAATGATCGCCATCCGAATCCTGCGGAAAAAACGCGCCACCGGGTGCAAATGCGACCCCTTCCTTGCAGGCGAGCAGGAGGAGTGTTTCAGCGGAAAGGTCGCCGGGCAGACGCATCCAGGCAAACAGACCGCCCTGCGGCGGATCAAGGCTGATTGCGGCCGGAAGATATCGATCGACAGCGCAGATCAGAGCATCCCGCCGCTTTCGATAGATCAGGGATGTGCGGCGCAGGTGAGACTGATAGCGGCCGACGGTGACGTACGCTTCCAGGGCACGCTGGTGCAGACTCGAAGTGGTCAGGTCGTTGACTCGTTTGTATTTGACCAGGCTCTCATAAAACGGGCCCTCCGCAGCCAGAAAGCCCACTCGCAATCCCGGCATCAGCATCTTGGAAAAGGTGCTGACGTAGAGGACCCTGCCGCCCGGGTCAATGGACTTGAGTGCCGGCTGAGCACGACCTTCATAGCGTAGATCCCCGACGTAGTCATCTTCCAGGATCGGGATATTGTAACGATCCGACAGGGCGATCAGTTGCCGGCGTCGCTGGACACTCATGCAGGAACCGGTTGGGTTGTGAAAGTTGGGGATGGTGTAGACGAGTTTGGGATGGTGTTGCTGGAGCACTTTCTCCAGCTTGTCGACCTGCATGCCGGACGCATCCATCGGCACTCCGACAATCTTGAGTCCCAGGGCACGAAACAGATCGAGGGCGATCGCATAGGTCGGATTTTCCGCCACAACTGCGTCTCCGGGCCTCAGCAGCATTTGCGTGACCAGCGCGAGAGCCTGCTGAGAGCCGGCTGTGATAAGGAGGTTTTCGGGCCGAGCAGGGATGCCTTGACTAGTCAGAATCTGTGCGATCGTACTCCGCAGGGGAAGGTATCCGGCATGATCGCCGTATTCCATGGCGGCAACGCCGTCGCGGCGCAAGACGGACTGAATCACCCTGCGATAGTCCTCTGCAGGAAAAAGCCGGGAGTCGCCGCAGCCACCCGCCAGGCTGATAGGGTGAGGGTGGCGGGCGGCCCTCAGCAATTCATCGGGAGCGGTCGAGTGCGCAAGCCCGCTTCGTGCCACGGCTTCCAGTTGCCAGAGCGGCCACGGGGCATCGGGCTCGCTTTTGGGAATCGGTGCGAGTGGGAGCGGCGGCAGCACATATGTTCCGCTTCCCGTCCGTGTGAAGATCAGTCCATCGGCCTCGAGTTCTGCGTAGGCATTCTGCACCGTAATCCGGTTGATGCCCAGATCCCGCGCAAGCCGGCGCGTCGCCGGCAAACGGGTCTCCGGCGCCATCGTGCCGGAGATAATGCTCTGCCTCAAGAACTCCTCAATCTGTCTGTACATGGGACTCTCGCCGCCTGGGTCCACCGGTATGCGCATTTTTGGATCTCCCATGATGGAGGTATGATGTTATCTAATCCCCAGCCATAATGATAGGTCCACCTTGTGAAAAAAGTGATCAATCCACTTAGGTGGACTGATTATTTTTGGGCAAATCTGGATCTACCTATCAGTCCGATTTTTCGGGAAAATGTGAGCGAATGTTCCCGGGGCGGCATACCTGCCACCAAGAGGAAAAGATCATGATGGGGTCGATGAATAACTGCAAGTTCCAAGTTCGCAGTTCGCAGGCGGTTCGCAGCCTGTCAGTAGTTTACGCCCTCCGCGAACCGCGAACTGCGAACTTGAGACTCGCTGCATACAATTTTCGGCTCGGAAATCCTTTGTCATAAAGACAAGGATTTGCGGGTTAGTTTTTCGGGAGGCAGCTATATGGAACGTCAAACCGGATCGGAAACAGTAAAAAGAGGCTTGGCGCAAATGCTCAAAGGCGGCGTCATCATGGACGTGGTGACGCCGGAGCACGCGACAATTGCCGAGGAAGCCGGCGCCGCGGCAGTCATGGCTCTGGAGCGGGTTCCAGCCGACATCCGCGCGCACGGCGGAGTGGCGCGCATGAGTGATCCGGAGCTGATTCTGAAGATCAAGGAATCGGTCTCCATTCCCGTGATGGCGAAATGCCGCATCGGCCACTTTGTCGAAGCGCAGATTCTGGAGGCTATTGGAGCTGACTTTGTAGACGAATCGGAAGTTCTCACACCGGCTGACGAAGAACATCACATCGACAAGCGCGCTTTCAAGATTCCTTTCGTGTGCGGCTGCCGCAATCTGGGCGAGGCGCTGCGACGCATCGGGGAAGGAGGGGCCATGATTCGTACCAAGGGAGAGGCCGGGACCGGCGACGTGGTGGAAGCCGTGCGGCATGCGCGGGCCGTACTGGGCGAGATCCGCAGGTTGATTCATCTCCCGGAGGACGAACTGATGGCCTTTGCCAAGCAAGCAGGAGCGCCCTATGATCTCGTGGTTGAGACGCGCGCTCTTGGGCGGCTGCCGGTCGTGAACTTTGCCGCCGGAGGCATCGCCACTCCAGCCGATGCAGCTTTGATGATGCAGCTTGGTGTGGATGGAGTTTTCGTCGGTTCGGGCATCTTCAAGTCCGGAGACCCGGCGCGCCGTGCCGCGGCCATTGTCAAGGCAACGACTCATTATCAGGACCCTCAAATCCTTGCCGAAGTGAGCCGCAACCTCGGCGAGCCAATGGTCGGGAGGCAAGTCTCTTCGATTCCGCAACCCGAATTGATTGCCGGACGAGGTTGGTAGGAGGCGCTATGAAAATCGGAGTCCTGGCATTACAGGGAGATTTTGCGGAGCATGTTGCGGTCCTGAAAACTCTCGGTGTGGAGACCTCGTCAGTGCGGCTGCCGGACCACCTCGATGGACTGGATGGAGTGATCATACCCGGTGGTGAGTCCACCACGATCGGAAAGCTGGCTGAACAGTACAATCTGATGGATCCACTACGCGAATTTGGCCGGCGCAAACCGATTTGGGGAACCTGCGCCGGCGCTATCCTCCTCTCCAGGGACGCGCACCGTGCACAGCCGCTGCTTAACTTGATGGATATCACCGTAGCCAGGAATGCATTCGGGTCGCAGATCGCGAGCTTCGAGATAAACCTGTATGTACCGGCGCTTACCCTCGTGGATGCGTGTATCCAATCCTACCGAGCCGTCTTCATCCGCGCTCCGCTGATCGAATCCGTGCGCGGCAACGCCCGCGCCTTGGCCACTCTGCCCGGAGGGGAAATTGTCGCAGTGCAGGAGGGTCATTGGCTGGCAACGTCTTTTCACCCCGAGTTGACAGCGGACTATCGATTTCACCGTTTCTTCCTGGCGTTAGCCGCAGCGGTGTTATCGCGCCCGGTGAGGTTTCAGCACAGTCTCCAGGCAACGCGATGACTCTCTCGGCTGAAACTCCTGGTTGCTGTCGTTCACTTCAATCTTGACGCCCACTCCTTGACGACCCGGGCCATCTCCTCGAACACGTCCTCTACGATCCTGCGGGCGCGCCTGAGCGTGCGAAAGCCGTGGTCGGCGGTGTCCAGAAGGTGAAGGGTCGCGTGTCCGCCGAGCTTCTCACAGACGGGCTGCAGAAGCTCCAGTTGTGCCAATTTATCGCGTGTGCCGCTGAGGAAGAGCATCGGCACGGTGACGGCGGCAAGGTGGTCGGCGCGCCCCGTGTCCGGTTTGCCTGGTGGGTGCAGGGGGAAAGAGAAGAAGACCAGGCCGAGCACATGATCGAGTGGTGCCTCCGATGCCGCCGTGGAGGTCATGCGCCCGCCGAATGAGTGGCCACCGGCCAGAAGCGGCAAATCCGGGGCGGCATCGTGCGCTGCTGCAACTGCCGCGCGAACTGTTGCCGAACAGACCGCCTGGGAGTCGCGCCCCTTGCCGTACTCCATGTAAGGGAAGTTGTAGCGGAACGTTGCGATGCCGACAGCAGCCATTCGTTCACTGATGGTCTGGAGCGTGGCGTGACGCATGTTCGTGCTGGCGCCATGGCCGAGAACCAGGAGGCAGCCTGCTTCGTCGGGCCGGATCAGCAGGGAGGAGACCATACCCTTGTCCGGAGTGGCGAGAAATTTCATCTCTGTTGCTTTGTGGGCCATAGCTGATACCTCGGAGTCTAGCGATGCCCCGCCGGAACATCAACATTTTCCGTCCTCGACCGGTGGCAGGAGCGCAGGTGTCATGCAGCTAATCCCAGCTAACCCGGCTTATTCATGAACGCCGTGTCAGAAGATCTGAAGTTCGGGCGATGTCTGCAATTTACCGACACTTGGAGACACTCTTTGCGTCCTTAGCGGTATGCTCTTAAAAGCTCACCGCCAAGGCGCAAAGAACGCTAAGAATCTCAAAGATCACGACCGGTCAGGACTTGATAGCATTACATTTGACCTTGTCCCCCCGTATTCTTCGGTTATTGTTTCATGAATAATCCGGCTAACTCCTTGATGAGTTGTTCGAGTTTGGGCCCGTGGGCCGCAGCCTGAAAAAACACGGCGAGGAGGCTTCTCAGGCTCCTCTGGCTTTACTGGACATTGCCTTGATGCGTGAGATAGGCTTTCAACCGCTTTGTCCGGTGAGGTGAACATCAATGGCAACATTGCTCCGAATCCTCATACTCGCCATAGCGGTTTGGTTGCCCGTTCAAATCCTGATCTGCGGAATCCGAGTGAAGGCCAATCAGTTCGGCAATCCGCCCATTTCCAGGCCGGCGTTCCTCCTGGCGAAGGTGAGCGCGGCAATATCCTTTATCTTGCTGATCCTTCGGGCAGGCTTCGATCCGCCGCACTTGTCCACTATTGCAGAAGTTGTGTGCATATTTCTCTTACTCGGAGGAACCATCGTTTTCACCTTGGGACTGTCCCGAATCGGCGGAAGCCTGCGGGTGGGACTCCCCATGGAGGAGACCACACTGGTGACTTCAGGGCTTTACCGACTCACGCGCAATCCCATATATGTCGGCATGTATTGGATGATGGCTGCATCGCTCCTATATGCCTTCTCATGGCTGAATCTGCTGTCGGCAGTGGCGGCAGTTGTTCTGCACCACCGAATCATTCTGGCCGAAGAGCGGTTTTTGGCTACGCAATTCAAGGATTTTCAAGCCTACTGCTCGAGAGTCCGGCGCTACCTCTAGCGAAAATAAGGCCGAAGGCTCTGGAGTGCGGCGACACGACGCCGCTTTACCGCGTCTCAAAACGGTGACATGTCACCGCACTCTGAGGCGCTTCGCGCACCAAAGCCGGATGTGGATTTATGATTGACGACTCACGATTGACGATTGAACGTGCGGCAGTTCTTTCAATCGTAAGTCGTTAATCGTCAGTTTTGGCCCCCCTGGGCCTGCCGTACGGGTGCGGTATAATCAGACAGCGTTGGATGGAATTCGGAATGCCAGCAGCGAGCATCGGACTTCGAGCCAAGACAGCGCGGGCAATCGCTGTCATTCTTGCGGAGCCGGCCGAGGCGCCGGTCGCGCTGCTGCGCACGGAACTGATTTTCGCAACCCCTCAGACTCCGGCCACGTTTCAACCCTACCACGAAGTCATGAACCTGCCCTGGGAACGTGCGCAGTTGGCGGTAAAGGAGTCCGAGGCAGCGCTTGTGGCCGCCGCCGCTGCCGCGCTCGGACGGCTCACCAGTCAAGCGAGAGCTGACGGACAGATCATCCGCTCAGTGGGAATTGTCGGCGCCCCTAGCCGAAACCTTGACGCCATTGCCAGCCCGCACATCCGGGCGCACGCCGCCGAAGGGGTGCTGTTCCGGCGGATTCTGGAGAGTGCGGCCGCGGAGAACGGCGTGGAATGTGCAGCGTACGCAGAACGGGATCTGGAAGGTCTGGCGATGAAAGAACTCGGGCTCACGCGGCTTGCCTTGCGGGAGCACCTCTCGAGGTTTGGAAGCTCACTGGGACGTCCGTGGCGGGCAGATGAGAAGTTGGCGTCAATCGGCGCCTGGCTGGCTCTCCATGGGATAATTCGGTCACCGCACAGCCGGACTCGTGCGACAGCCCGGTTCCGATTGGGCGGATAGGCGTTCCGAACGGCAAGTTCATCACCGTCAGCAGGCCTCACAAGACAGGAACCAGCCACGCTCCGCGCTCAAACGTTCAGTTCTTGGGTGGCGCCGACTTCTTCAACACCAGCGCCATCGAGGATCCACCCTGTGACCACTCGCCGGAGAGCACTTTACCGTCCTCGCCGAGTTTGCCCTTGTATTCGCCGCTGACTGTGCGCACGGTGATCTTGATTGAATCTCCGTCCGCCGAAATCTCGCTCATTGGGATACCTACCGCTCCCTGGTCGGGACTGTCGATAGTGCCCTCGGCGGCGCCTGCCTTGTTAGCAAGGTTAAACACCAGATGGAGGGTCCCACCCATGGCGTCCAAGGTTCCTTCCCACCTACCCGCAAATTTATCCGGAAGTGCCTGATTTTTGGGCAAGACAAATACCTTGGCGTCGCCGGTCCTCTTGAGCGAGAACGGGACAGTGCTACCTCCCTGAGTGAAGTCTCCCGCGAGCGTCGTGCCGTCGGTCGAGAGCTTGCCTTTGAATTTCGGCTCACCGGCTCCGACCGGAAGTTCGAAGCTGACGGAATCGTCCGAGACTGTGATGTTTCGCAAAGGAAGATCCCTTACCATCTGGTCCGGGATGTCGATGTCCCCAATCCAGGCCCCGCTCGCATCTCGATCCAAATCGATGATTACTTTGAGCTCCTGAGAGGGGGCGTTGATGCTGCCTTCCCAGTGACCGGCAATGCCGGGCTTTGATTGTGCAACGGAAGTGGAAGCGAAAGCCAACAGAGCGCAAAGGCCTAAACAGGTGAAACGGTTCACGAGGTCCTCCCGGGATATTTGAATTCGAGTCACCTCATTTCTACGATCAATACCACCCCATTGGCTACAAAAAAAGGAAGCGACGAGGTCAATTACGGAGACTTGCCGAAGGACGCAATCAGCATGCCGACAACCGAAAGCAGAGCCGGCGAAAAATCGGGAGTGGTCAGCGACTGGGACGGCACTCGATTACAGACCGACCGGTCGGCTGCCGGCCTGTGGTGTGCACATCCAAACCCGCCATGCGAGCCAAGTCACGGAACTCTGCCAAGGTTCGCTCCTTTCCTCCGA
>DASQID010000764.1:0-6430 GCA_035631775.1 Acidobacteriota bacterium | reverse complement strand
AGCGCCGGGATGATGACATCGAAGCTCTCGCTTTCCGAATCCAGAATGCCATCGACAGAAAGCACCGGGCGCCGATCGCCGCCATCCACCGCATAGCAAGCCTCCGAGAGCGGCGTGGCGCTGTCGGTTGCCACGAAGCGCAGCCGGACCTTGCCTCCCCCCAGACTTTCGCCCGTAATGCCTGTAATGATCGGGGGAGTGTTGTCAATATCGAAGCGCGCTGTCTCCCGCGTGGCGCGCTCTGCCATCTCTGGCGGATTCGAACGTTCATCGCTCGCGACTAGCTTTAGCGTGTAGCCCCCATCCGGCAGCGTGTGCGTGTCCCAGGAATAGAAACTGTCCTCGATCCTGTCTTTCAAGAGTTTCCATTCCTTCTCACCGTCGCCGCGAATGTACACGCTATAGATCAAGTCATCTTCATTGGGATCACGCGCAGTCCAGGTGATCGTTCGATATCCCTCCTTCATCATCTGGCGGGGTGGAATTTGCATGGGCTGGCGCCGGGCTGGTCTTCCGGCGGCCTGTGCCGCGGATTCGCCGCCTCCCGGCACCATCGGGGCTATTGGCATGCCCTGCTGCATCATCTCCGCGACCGGCGGTGCCATATACATGACGCCAGGGGGCTGTAACGTCAACGATTCGACGAGCGGAGCCGCATTACGCGGGAGATATGCGAGCTCAACGGCGTCTATGACCGGAGACTCCTTGGGATCTGTCACCGAAAGCCCGAGCTTCCACTGGATATACCGGGCAGGCGGACTCGTCACCTTGGGGTTCGCCTCGGACCAGTCACTCCAGGTGTTGTCAGGCTTGTCCGTATTGCCGCTGCGGGTGAAAATCTGTACCTTTCCCGCGACGTGCACACGCTCCCGCAAGGTCACTCGCCCCCAGCTGGCAAAGGTGGCGGCGTCGTATACTTGGGACTCATAATTCCCTTCATGAGCGTATTCCGACCTGATCTCGAAGAGGCGTGAGAGGTTGCTTGTAGCGGCGTAGTAGACCGGCCAAACACGACTGCGCAAGAGTGCCGTGACCTGGGTCGGGTCCAGGCGAGCGAGGATCGAGCTGTGGACGCCGTCCCTCTCGATACGATAGACGGCTCCCTTGTCTCCCGTGCCGGCGAGAAGCGCTCCGTCTGCGCCGAGGATAAGCCCAAACACCGTTGTCTTCTCCGCACGCCAGATCCGCCGCGGGGAGCCGTCAGGAGCGATCCGATAGATCTCGCTCCCGGGGGCTTCGGTTCTCATACGCTGTCCGAGGTTGGAGGCCGCCGCACCTGCGCTCGCAATTGCGGCCCGCACGGCTTCGCCGCCTGCAGCAGAGAGCATCTCGGGAGGCACGTCAGGCATACCTTGGGGCTGCGGCACAGATGGCGCTTTTCGCTCCTTGCTGCCTATGCCTGCCGCGTATATCGAACCGTCTTCGGCCACCACTACGTAAGTGATTTCCCCGATGGGAGCATCGTATAGAACTGTGGGATGTCCATCCGGCGACACGCGAAAAATCCGCCCGTTGTTGTCACTTCCGGCGATGACGTTCCCTTTTGAATCGATGGCCAGACACCGAATGTGCCTTTCCTGGCTGGCAAACAGGAGTTTTCCACTGCCTTGCGTATCCACCACGAATATCTTTCCCCCTTCACCCGTGCCCACGTAGAGGTTCCCGTGTGAATCGAATGTCAGGCTCCAGATATACTTCTCGCCGGGTGAGTAGAAGGTCTTATTCGAGCCGTCGGGCGCGATCCGATAAACCTTACCGTCCGGGGACGTGCCCACATAGAGATTGTCTTTGCCATCGACCGCCAGCGCGTGCACTTCAATTTGGGGTGCCTCGAAAATCGGTGTTCCTTTGCCGTCTGTGTAGACGTACACCTTGCCATTGTTTCCGCCTGCGGCGAACACGCGCCCCTTCGAGTCCTCGGCGACTGCCCAAAAGGAGGGATCGCTTGCCTCGTAGAGCTTCTTCACTTGCGGCCCCAGCTGGAGCTGCCCGTCCGAGGTGATCGTGACGTCCCTTGGGGTCCCCTTCTCGAAGTCTTCAGCTGTATCCTGCTTCCAAATCTTGGTGTTGCTCGCCAGCGCTGCTGCAATTGCAAGTGGAAACACGAAGGAAATGCCTCGGATGAATTTCATGACAGCCTCCCTAGTGGTGGACTGCTCAGACGAAACTCTTCAGCGCACGGTCAATCTCAACCTCCGCGCGCCGCGGACGACCTGATCCAGCTCTTGCTCCTGAAGGAGCAATGGGGACTCACTGACTCGCAATGCTTCGGTGGAGGACCGGCCCGCGTCCATCACCGACAGGATTGACAGCGGCAGGGATGGCAGCAACTGCTCCCGCACGTAATACCCGGGAGCCTGCTGCGACAGTTGAATATAGATCCGATCGCCCGCCCGCTCCCGATTAAGCGATTCGACTAGTTGACGGAGCGATCCGGCTCTACTCGGCCCAAAGGTTCGCTCGCCTGCTCTGAGAGTAGCCGCGTCGCAAGCCGTTACGGTCAATGTATCCCCCCTAGAAACTTGCACGGGAATCTTGAGACGAAAGGGTCGCACTACAGGGACTCCCCTGTACGGTCGGAGGTAAACATAGATCGGCACCTCTTCACCCGGACGTACTTCGCTCTTCTCACTTCGCAGATCCTCTATCGTAACCAGGTGGCGAGCTTCGACGACATGAAACGAGATTTCCACGCCCTTGATCTTCGGGCTCTCATATCCATTGTTGTATAGCCTTGAAAAATAATTGCCGATTTGAAATGCCGCTTGAACCGGTACAGGAAAAAAGGAGCCGCCTTCCGCTGACGTCAGGCGGTCTCGCATTCGAATATCGGGCTGCCCCTCAACCTCAATCTTCCCGGCATAGTCGATGGTCATCTCGTCGGACTGCTCGAGGCTGCCCAGGATGGATTCATAGAGAGTGATGTCGAACAACATCGGCGTCAGGTCCGGGTTCTGGAAGACCTCGTATCGATATGGCATCCGGCCGCGGAAAGAGCTCTCGACGTCAACCCTGACCGGGATCATCTGCGGCTTGACGCCGATCGATCCTTCTATTGCCGTCAGGCGATCCTGTCTGATGGAACCGATGATTTCCTTCAGTTCAGCGATCTTGAAGGAAGCGTAGGTGCTCGCCAATGTCTTCAGAATAGTGGAACGTGCCATTGGCATGTCTGTCGCCCCGATCTGGAAAAACGGATGGCCAAAGGCGAGAACACGGTTCCCGTCTCTGTAGGAAAGAGTTCCCGTCGCATACAATCCCAAATCTCCTGAAACAAGAAGGGCGGAAACCGGAGCTCCTGGAACGAAATCGCCGGCGCTCTGGGGATTGAACTTGACATCCGAACTGCCTCCACCGCCTCCCTGAACCACGACCAGATTGTGCCTGCGGAAAATAGGCGCAAACCGGTCGATGACCTCCTGTCGGAAGCCTGTGAAGAAGAGCGGTGTGGGAATGGGCGCGAGAAGCGGAGGCTGGATCCCCGCATCCTGCGGCGGCGAATTGACGTCCGCCGCCACCGACGGGACGGGAAGGGAGTTTTGGGGAACTAGAGGTGAATCCGCCGCCGCTCGGCGCGGCCTCTGCTCATCGATCTTGACAACCGAGAGCATCGATTCGATGGGCGTCAATCCTGCAATCGGTTCCTTGGCGAATGCTCCGAAACGAAGGGAAAGCGCCCCGACCTGACGCCCGTCGATGTAAGCGGGGCTACCGCTCATTCCAGCGACAACGCCAGTGAACTCGGGCTTGTCGCCTTTTAACTGGACGAGAATGATGTCTTGTTTCGGCCCGAGAAGATTCTTCAGAATGCCGAGTACTTCGAACCCGAACTCTTCAATTTGCTCGCCTCTGAACACGGTGCGAATGACACCCTGCATCCCGGTCCGCACCTCCGCCAGCGGCATCACCGGCACCGACGTAGCTGCCGCCGTTGGTTGGGTTTGCTGAGGAAGAATGGCGAGCGACATGGTCAACTCGGGCCCCATGAAGCAGAGCACAGCCAGAATGATGTTCCGCATTGTCATGTCGGATTCACCTTTCCTGCAGAGTTGGACTTCGTGATCGGCGCATGGGGGAAATAGTAATTGCGCCGCCATTACTTTCTTAGTTTGTCAGAGAGTACTTATAGGACATTCCGCACTATCGCGCAAGACTATCCGGCGCTTGGTGGGTGTACCCCACGAGCCCACCACCCGATCGTCTTCGACGTCGCGCCGGCATGCACCCGGCAAGGCCGCGGGCCGGAATGCACGGCGCCACCCGTGATCCGGTCCGAGAGGGCAGGGAGGACTCCGCCAGTTTCTGCCGCGAGATGCTGCGGATCCCCCGATTTTGCATGCGGCCTTTACTGTGCGTCCCTTCTCTCATCTCTCCTGTTGACATCGCACATGAAGTATCTTACTCTCCTATGGTGTGGCCACAGGAGGCCGGGATGGAACAGGGTAAGAGAGCGGATATTCTGCAGGGCACCCTCGATCTGATGGTGCTGAAAACGCTGGAAGCAATGGGCCCACTGCACGGCTACGGCATCGCCCGCCGCATAGAAAAGCTCAGCGACGAAGTGCTGCGGCTGAACCAGGGCACTATCTACGCCTCGTTGATCCGCCTTTTGCAGAAAGGATGGATCTCGTCCGCCTGGGGCACGTCGGAAAACAATCGCAGGGCAAAGTATTATTCGCTCACCCGGCGCGGCCGTCGTCAGCTTGCTGCCGAGGTGGAGGACTGGGCCCGAATTTCCGGTGTGATCGGCAAAGTCCTGCAGCTCGCGCGGAGGTGACGCCATGTTCGAGGCCCTCCGGACGATGGCATCGCGGGTTCGTGCTGTATTTTCGCTGCGACGGCTTGACGAAGATTTCAAACAGGAGTTGGCGGCGCACCTCGAAATGCTCACCGACGAGAATGTGCGCCGCGAATAGTCACATCGCCACGACGTGGGTTTCACTGTTGCCGCCGCCACGGAAAGGCCACCGGCTGGATAATGATTTTCCGGGCGCCGTGCTGTATCATGTCAATGTCGGGATCAGAATTCCCCCCACAAGACACACAAACCAGGATTTTCGCGGCACCACCGCCCACTGAATTATGACTCGAGCGGGCTACCGGCATGTTCTTCTCACCGTTTCCAACGTGTTGTTGCTATGTGCTCCACTGAAGCCCGCGGCACAGCAGGCCGATTTCGCCCGCGACATCGAGCCGATCTTCAGGAAAGCCTGCTATCAGTGCCACGGACCACAAAAGCAAAGCTCCGGACTGCGTCTGGACAACCGTCAGTCCGCGCTCACCGGCGGCTCACATGGAAGGGATATCATCCCCGGAAGAGGAATCGAGAGCCCGCTGTATCAGCGGGTGGCAGGCCTCGGCGATCAGGAACAGATGCCCTTCAAAGGGGAGCAGTTGAGCTCGGAACAGGTCGACCTCATCCGTGCTTGGATCGATCAGGGCGCGGTCTGGTCGGACGATTCGCACCAGCCAGCCGCTCCTGCGAAGAAGCACTGGGCGTATGTCGCGCCGCAACACCCAGAACCGCCGCGTGTCCGGAACGCCGACTGGATCCGCAACCCCATCGACAACTTCATCCTGGCGAAACTGGAGTCCGAGGGCCTCAGTCCCTCGCCGCAAGCCTCCCGTGAAAAGTTGATCCGCCGATTGAGCCTGGACCTGATAGGCTTGCCCCCAACCCTCGCGGAAATAGACGCCTTCCTCAACGACACCCGTCCGGGCGCATACGAGAGAGTCGTCGACAAGCTTCTTGCCTCACCGCGTTACGGCGAGCGCTGGGCAATTCCGTGGCTTGATCTGGCGCGTTATTCCGACACCAACGGGTATGAGAAAGACAACAGGCGCAGCATCTGGCTCTATCGGGACTGGGTAATCGACGCACTCAACAAAGACCTACCCTTCGACGAGTTCACGATCGACCAGATCGCCGGCGATCTGCTGCCGAATGGCGGCGCGGAACAGAAGGTCGCAACGGGTTTCGAGCGCAATACGATGATCAACGAAGAGGGAGGGATCGACCCGGAGGAGTATCGTGTCGCGGCCGTCATCGACCGCACAAACACGACGGCTTCAGTGTGGCTGGGCTCGACCCTCGGCTGCGCTCAATGCCACGACCATAAATTCGATCCGTTTACACAGGAGGACTACTACCGCTTTTTTGCGTTTTTCAACAACACCGAAGACGAGATTGAATCACTGCCCGGCAGCGAGAGAAGGAGCCGGGGGGCGAACCTGTCCGTGCCGTCGCCTCGAGCGTACGAATCGCAACGGGCCCGTGTGGAAGAGGAGATCGCCTTGCTGGAGACGGCGCTTCACTCGTGGACGCCGGAATTGCGCAAAGCCATGATCGGTTGGGAACAGGAGGCGAAGGCTCATCTCGTCCCATGGACCCCCCTATGCCCCACCAGCGCTTTCTCCGCCGCGGGCGCCA
>DASQID010000763.1:0-8549 GCA_035631775.1 Acidobacteriota bacterium | reverse complement strand
GACATCCGTATTCTCGCCGTGCCACTCGGATTCGCGCCGGACAAGCGTATTGACAGCCCCGGTTTCATTGGCTTCCACCGAGAGACTGCGCGCAAGCCGGCAGGCCGCTTCCTTATAGGGAATCGTTACGCTGGCTCCCCGCAGCGCGCAAGCAGCATGGAATTCCAGGAAGTCGTCGATGCCTGCCGCTTCCAGAGGAAGGTATAGAGCGTTGAGCCCCCGGGACGCGAACGCGGTGTTGTGGACCAGTGGAGAGAGCGTGTGCCCGAGCGGCTTGCCCACTACTCCGTACAGCTGAGTCTCACCATTGATTTCGCGCACCCGGTATTGCCTGAGTATCTCGTCCGCCTGCGGCTGTCCCTCCGCCGTCCCCTCGCTTCCGGGAAGCCCGGCGAAGGTCATCCAGGACCCCCAACAAGGGCCGAGGATCCTACTCGGAACGCCGGCACTGCCCATCGCGACTGCACAGAGGTTCCACTGCCGAGCCGCTGCATATCTAAGCGCCTGCGCAATGACCAGATTGTCAGAGAGCCTCTTTGCGCGCGTAGCAATCTTAAGTATCCCGGCTCCACTGGCGGCCATTGATTCCAGCAGAGGTTCGAGGCTTC
Source organism: Acidobacteriota bacterium (assembly GCA_035631775.1). Classification (GTDB taxonomy): domain Bacteria; phylum Acidobacteriota; class UBA6911; order UBA6911; family UBA6911; genus DASQID01. The sequence goes on along the minus strand of DASQID010000763.1, from coordinate 7,941 downwards.
GGGGGGTGCCCTCAAAATTGTGGTACGAGAGAATGACCCTCTGCTTCGAGACCGCGTCGAGGATTCCCCGCCAGTATGCTGAAAATTCCACGTCGACATAGTCGGCGCCGCTGCGCGAGGCCTCCAGTATCGTCTCGAGACGGTCTATTTCGGTGCCCGCGTAACCGCCCCCCTCCTCACGCGACCGAAGCGTGAACACAACCGGGCACGGTTTATTGCTGAGCAAACGTCCGACACTCAGATCCTGAATATAATCAGCGCGAATCTCGACCAGGTCGGCCCATGCCGCTGCACGTTTCAAAGCCGCGCAGGCTGCGTCCGTCGTCGATTCTCGAATGGCCACACAAATCCTGACCGGCACAATCCACCCTTTCTATCAGCACGGAAACTCCGAATTCTACCACGGAGCGGGGGAGTAGGCAGCAGGCAGAAAGCAGATGGCAGCACGCAGGAGGGACCAGGATTTCTCCCGTTGTTATCATGGAGGTCCTTGGCGGTCATTGCGTCTTAGCGGTGAGCTTTTAAAGACTCACCGCTAAGACGCAAAGGCCGCTAAAGAACGCAAAAACACAGGGCATCTCTTCAAGCGCGAGACCTACCGCTTCTTCGGCCCTACGAGTGCGGCGCGGGTGATCGAGCCGTCCCCGTAGCGCCTGACAATATCATCGAGCGCGGAGGCCAGCTTTCGGTCCCTTTGAGGCGCCCTGTCGAACAGGCGAAGCTGAGAGCCGGCGGCTTCTGTTTCTAGGTTGCTGGCATACACGCCGATGAGCCGAACCAGAATATCTTTGCGCACCAGTGTTGACATCAGCCTGGATGCCACTGGGAAGGCCTTCTCTGCAGTGTCCACCGGAGTATCCAGGCTCGTGCGGCGTGTGTAGGTGCTGAAGTCAGCTTCCCGGAACTTGATGGTGATGGTTCGTGCCCGGGCGCGATGTGCGCGCAGTCTCTGGCACACCCGCTCAGTGAGTTCCAGGAGGGTGTCGTGCAGTTGCGCGGCGTCGGCCGTGTCGCGCTCGAAGGTGATCTCGTGGCCGATGGACTTGTATCCTTCCGCGGGAGAGACCGTGCGGTCGTCAAACCCTTGCGCCAGCAGCCAGAGATGCTCCCCGCCCCTGCCGAGGCGGGCCATCAGTTCGGAGCGCGTCAGTGCGGCCAACTGCCCGATGCGTTCGAGGCCGATCCCTCTGAGAAGGGCCTCGGTCTTCTTCCCGACACCCCACAAACGCGAAATCGGCAGCGGCGCCAGAAATTCCCTTTCGCGCCCTGGTTCCACTACCACCAGGCCGTCCGGCTTCTGAAGGTCGGATGCAACCTTCGCAACAAACTTGTTGGACGCAACCCCCACCGAGGCGGTGAGCTGCAGTTCCTCATGAATACGGCTCTTGACTTTGCGCGCTATTTCCACGCCCGTGCCGAAAAGGCGGCGGCTGCCGGTGACATCAAGGAAAGCCTCATCAATGCTGATCTGCTCCAAGAGGTCGGAAAAGCCCAGCAGGATCCCCATTACCTGCCCTGAAGCGCGCTCGTACTTGGCCATGTCTGGCTGAATGTAAATTCCATGAGGGCACAAGCGCCACGCCTGTGAAATGGGTTGAGCGGAGTGCACACCGAATTTGCGCGCCTCATAGGAGCACGTGGCCACAATTCCCCGCCCTTTGCCCCCCTTCGGGTCCGACCCCACAATCAGCGCCTTTCCGCGCAGTTCCGGCCGATCCCGCTGTTCCACGGCCGCATAGAAGGCGTCCATGTCGACGTGCAGGATGGTCCGAATAATGGACTCGTCACTCCCCTTGTCATGGATACCGGACATAGGTTCTATTCTAACCCGGCGTCAGGTCTTGAAGATTTCATTTTGCCCCGGCAATCTCCGCACAGCCGAGCGCGAAAATGAGAATTTCAAGACCTGACCCCACAATGTAAGGGCTGGCGCAAGAATAAATTCACATTTTGGCGCGAGCACCGTCGCACCTGCGGCGCTCCTGGGGCGGGCAGATGCGAGGCGCCGCGACGCAGGCGATATCTGTGTATATCGTCGAGGAGCGGCAACGAAGCAGATGCCCGCCCGCCGCCGCGCCCCCAGGCTGCGGCCCGCAGGCCCGCTGGCTTTGTTGCTCGCTCCTCACATACCACCCCGGGTATAGCTCGTCGCTCGCGCCTCGCCAGCGGGCCTGGGGGCCTGCAGCAAAATGCGAAGTTATTCTTGCGCCAGCCCTAAGGAATCCAGTCTGCAATGAAGATGTTCGTCTCCCCGGGAACCGAATCGTGGCGATTGGAAGCGAACACCAGTTTCCTTCCATCCGGGCTGAACATCGGGAAGCCGTCGAAGGTGTCGTTGAAGGTGATCTGCTCGAGACCGGTCCCATCCGTATTGACCAGGAAAAGGTCGAAGTTACGGCCTTTTGGATCGTTCACATTGGACGCGAATATGATCTGCCTACCATTGGGATGGAAATAAGGCGCAAAATTGGCCTTGCCGTTGTGGGTGACTTGTCTCTTGTCGGACCCGTCCGCATTCATCACCATGATCTCCAGCGTGTGCGGTTCGATCAGACCCTGGGATAGGAGTTCCTTATAGCGCGCAACATCTCCGAGATTTTTCGGGTGATATGCGCGGTAGACGATCTGTCTGCTGTCCGGCGAGAAGAACGCTCCACCATCGTATCCAACCTCGGAGGTCAGCCGCTTGACGTCCGAGCCGTCGATGTTCATCGAATATAAATCCAGATCCCCATCGCGCGTCGATGTGAATACAATCCGTTTCCCGTCCGGTGAGACCGTTGCTTCGGCATCATATCCGGAAGAGCGGGTCAGAGGCCGCAAGTCCGTCCCGTCGGCATTGGCGGTATAAATGTCATAGCTCGCATAGATCGCCCAGACGTAACCTCTGCTCATGTCGGCTTTAGGAGGGCATTCAGGGCTCGCCTCATGAGTCGAGGAAAAAAGGAGGCGTTTGTCGCCGGGGAGAAAGTATCCGCAGGTGGTCCGCCCCTTGCCGGTGCTGACAAGACGCAGGTTGGAGCCGTCGATGGTCATCGTATAGATCTGGTCGCACTGAAAGGGCGGCCGCGTGGATTGGAATATGAGCTTTCTTCCATCAAACGAAAAGTAGGCTTCGGCGTTCTCGCCACCTGGAACCGACGTGAGCTGGCGGATATTTGCCAGGTGCTTCTCCCCGGGCAGCGGCGCCAGGACTTGGGTGGAAGCGGTACCGAGGGCGAAAGCTGCGAGTATCAGCACGGTGACAACACTTCTCATCGGACCTCCATTTGCGTTGAGTGACTCATGAAAGCAAATCTCCGCATGTTCAGACAGCAAGGATTCCCCGACTCGGGGCTTGCCCTCACACCTGAAGCACGCCGGTTCGAAACGTCTCAATATGCGGGTTGTGCGCCGCGACCTCCAATGCAAGAATCAGCGCCTTCCGGCTTTCCGTGGGCGACAGGATCTTGTCCAGCCACAATCTTGCCGCCGCGTAGCGCGGGTCCAAGGTCTGGTTGTACTGCTCCGTGATGCTCGTGAGGATTTCCTCGCGTTCTTCCCCGGAGAGCCGCCGGCCCCGGCTTTCCTCCTGCCGCACTCGAAGGTCAGCCAAGGTTCGTGCTGCCGAAGCCCCGGCCATGACCGCATAGCGGGCGGTGGGCCAGGCGAGAATGAAGCGGGGGTCGTAGGCTTTCCCGCAGAGCGCATAGTGTCCGGCGCCGTAACTCCCTCCCATTATCAGTGTGATCTTGGGAACCACGCTGTTCGAGACGACGTTCACCATTTTGGCGCCGGATTTGATGATCCCGGAGATTTCCGCATCGCGCCCCACCATGAAGCCGTTGACGTCGTGAAGAAAGAGCAGCGGGATGAGGTTCTCGTTGCAATCCATGATGAACCGTGCCGCCTTGTCGGCCGCCTCGGTATAGATCACGCCCCCGACCTCGAGTGGACGCCCGGGTTGGCGCACGTGCATTTTCTGATTCGCCACGATGCCAACGGACCAGCCTCCGAGCCGCGCATAGCCGCATACGAGAGTCTTCCCAAAATCTGCCTTGTACTCGATAAACTCGCTCCCATCCACCAGTCGCGCGATGATATCGCGCACGTCATATTCCCGGGACGGATTTATGGGCATAAGGTCCAGCAGCTCTGCGGGCGGGTGAAGCGGCTCGCGAGAGCTTTCGCGTCGAAACGGTGCCCGAGGTGGACAGCCCATAAGCGAGGCCATCTCGCGGATCCTGCGAAGGCAGGACTCATCGTCAGGTTCGCGGAAGTCCACGGTACCACTCATCGACGAATGCAGGCGTGCACCACCCAGATCCTCGCTGCCCAGCTCCTGGCCAATGGCGGCCTTGACAAGCGACGGGCCCGCGATATAAAGCCCGCTCCCTTCGGTCATCAGAATCTTGTCGGACATCACGGGCAGGTAAGCGCCACCGGCAACGCAGTTCCCCATGATCGCGGCGATCTGGGGGACGCCCATGGCAGACAGGCGCGCGTTATTGCGGAAAATGCGGCCAAAGTCGTCCTCATCGGGAAATATCTCGTCCTGAAGCGGAAGAAACACGCCTGCCGAATCCACGAGGTATATCAGAGGAAGGCGGTTGTCCATCGCGATGCGCTGGGCGCGCAGGGTCTTTTTGACCGTCATCGGAAAGAAGGAGCCGGCCTTCACGGTTGCGTCGTTGGCAATGATCATGAACAGGCGGCCGGCGACCGTCCCGACACCCGTGACCACCCCAGCTGAGGGCGCGCCCCCCCATTCCTCGTACATCTCAAATGCGGCAAAGATGGCCAATTCGAAGAATTCCGTTCCCGCATCAATCAGTCCCGCGATGCGCTCCCGGGACGTCATCCGCCCCTTGGAATGCTGCTTGGCGATATACTCCGGCCCTCCCCCCAGGCGCACCATCTCCTCGTCACGCTCCAGTGAACGCAGCAGTTCCTCCCACATGCGGCGATTGTCGTCACCCACGGGTCACCTCTCTGTCATGGAGCGATCACGGCTCTTCGTAAGTCCTCAAACTCACATCTGGCTTGAATGAAATTTTCCTGTGGCGCCGGTCATCAGACCGGCGCAGGTCGCCACCAAAGGTGGCGACCGGGGGGTCTGATGACCCCCCGCACATGAACTCTATCCATATACAAAGCAAGGCTAGCAAGGCCGGGGGTTTACCCAACAGCAATTTACTTCGTGACCTCTGCAACCTGTGCGGTTCAGTCTGCTTCGAGTCACCCCTACACCCCGTCAGCAGTTGCCGTCGAATTGAATAATAATCCTACCACTGTTGGCGTTCCGGCGCTTCTGCGGCTCACCGCTTGATTTATGGAACTACGCGGGTGAGCGCCTCATGCGGTAAAATCTCTGCATTTCAATAGGAGAAATCCATGGTGCAAGCCACTCACGCCCCCCATGCCACCTACGAAGACGCCAATCTCATCATGCAACTCTATGACCTCAGACGCGAAGAGAAGCTGAGGAAGGCGCGGGATTGGTTCCTGCGCGAGTTTCGCGTGGATTCGGTCAAAGAGTTCTTCGAGAAGTATCCGACGGGCAGCGAACAGAACGCCTTTTACAGAATGGTCGTCGGCTATTGGGATATGGCAGCGTCCTTCCTGGTGCAGGGGATCGTCCACGAAGAGCTGTTCTTTGGATCGAGCGGCGAACTCCTCGCGGTCTGGGAAAGAACCAAAGCTCTCGTCGAAGATTTCCGGGTGTGGGCGAAAAACCCTTGTATCTCGCTCAATATCGAAAAAGCGGCCGCCAGGCACATCGCCTGGCTCAATCAGCGTGCGCCGGGAGCCTACGAGGCAATGCAGGAATGGATGCGCGGCTATTCCTCGAAGGCCTGAAATCCCTTATCCCCTGGAGATTCGAAGATGATGCAAGGAAACCGTGTACGTCTGCGGCCGATCGAACGCGAAGACCTTCCACGCTACGTCCGCTGGTTCGCCGATCCTGAGTTCCGTTTCCTGATTGCCACTTATCAGCCATTCAGTCTGTCGGACGAGGAGCGCTGGTTTGAGCAGAACTCGGCGGCCGGTGAGCTGCGGGCGTGGGCGATAGATGCTCAGGTCGATCTGGAAGCTCCCAATCCCCCGGAACGGTGGATGCATGTCGGATCCTGCGGCTTTCACAAGATTGACTGGCGCAACCGTTCAGGCGAAGTGGGTATCGCCATCGGAGACAGGAACTACTGGGGTCAGGGCTTCGGCACCGAAGCGATGCGGCTTCTCTTGGACTGGGGATTCGGAACGCTGAATCTCAACAGAATCTACCTGCGCGTCTTCGCCGACAATCCGCGCGCCATCCGGTCGTACGAAAAACTCGGTTTTCTCCATGAAGGACGAATGCGGCAGGATGAATTTCGCGATGGGAAGTATCGCGACACTCTGCTGATGGCGCTGTTGCGTGAGGAATGGCTTGAGCACTAAACAATCCGAGCCTCGAGGGCGAGGGGTTTGAGCTGTGTCGTCTGGAGGCGACTTGCGATCGGCTTACTTGTCTCGCCCCTTCAGGGCTCTCCTGCAATTGGCCGCCTATTCCCAGGGCTTACGCCCTGGGCTTTCCTGTTGCGCCCCTTCGGGGCTTGGATTCCGCGGAGCGCGAAGCGGCGAGACAGATCAGCCCAGGGCGCAAGCCCTGGGTTTGCGAGGCGTTTTTCGGAGAGCCTGTAAGGGCGAGACGTTTTTTCTCGCCGACTGCGTCGCCTTCACTACCGGGCATTGAAAGCCACCCCGAAGACTGGAAGGCGCAAAGCTCCACAAGTCCGAATTGAAGTCAGAGCGCGAGCTGGCGGGCGTAGGCCCACAGTGCCGGTGTGCCGCCCGTGTGCCAGAAGAGAATCGATTCCCCTTTGCGTATCACTCCTTTACGTATGAGATCGATCATTCCGGCCGCTGCGCGCCCCGTATAGACAGGGTCCAGCAGGATTCCCTCGCAACGCGCAAACAAATCAATAGCTTCGCGCTCCGGAGTTCCCATGACGGCATAGCCTCCACCCAGATAATCCGCATTGGCATGAATATCACCGGGAGTGAAGTTATGCGGGCAGCCGAGCAACCGTGTGACTCCGGTCGCGATATCCGCCACCAGTCCCTGCAGAGAGGCAAGCTTTTCGTCAATGCTAATTCCGAGCACCTCGCCGCGAAATCCCGTCAGCTGCGCACCCGCAGCCAGGCCTGCGTGCGTGCCGCCGGAGCTGGACGCAAATATGACCCGGTCGAAGGATTCGCCGGTCTGACCCACCAGTTCCTGCATCGCAAGGACATAAGCAGCCGCTCCGAGGGGCGTCGAGCCTCCAAGCGGCACCGGATATGGACTTCGGCCCGCTGCCCGCTCAGTGGCAACGACCTCATCCATGACCTCCTCCCGGCTGCGCGCACCGGACCAAAGCATTTCAGCGCCCAGGAGGTGGTTGAGCAGCACATTTCCCGCGTACTCCGCCGGCGCATCCCCTCGCAGCACGAGAATGCAGCGAAGGCCGGTCTTGGCCGCGGCGGCGGCTGTCTGACGGCAGTGATTGGACTGCGCCCCTCCCAGTGTGACGAGGGTGTCGGCCTTCTTTGCCAGCGCATCTGCGGTCAGGAACTCCAGCTTGCGGGTCTTGTTTCCGCCACCTGCGAGCCCGGTCAGATCGTCGCGCTTGATGAATAGTCGCGGTCCGCTGAGGGCTCGGCTCAATCTAGGAAGAAACTCGACCGGTGTCGGTAGGGTGGCCAGCGGGATACGGGGGAGAGTATCAAACATTTCGGCCTCCGAGAGAATGACCGAATGATACATCTCAAGTCGCTGTCTCCCGGCAACTTCATTTCGTCCGCGCAATGCCGGAGCGAGACTCCACCCGCAGAGGGGCTGGGCTTTGGAAGGGTTGAATTCAAGCGTCGCTGACGCGACACCTTTCTCCGTCCAATCAAATCCCGGCCTTGAAAGGCCGGGCCAAACTCAGTCGGGCG
>DASQID010000762.1:0-9562 GCA_035631775.1 Acidobacteriota bacterium | reverse complement strand
GTGCAGACGCTTTACCAAGATGCGATACTTGTGCTTGCCATAGGCATCGCCACCCTCATAGTAGCCTATCTGAAGGGGGGATTGAGGCGAGCATTGGTCCTCCTGGCGCCCTTCTGTGTGGCGGCGAGTTCCCTCCTGCCATATGTCGGCCATTTACAGGAGGCTCGAAGATGGTCTCAGGTAGCGAACGTCTCAGCTGGAAATGCGCGGCATACAGCTTTCCTAGATGCACTATCTTCCCCGACGGAGTGGTTCGTTGTTATTTGGGTTGCAGTTGCCTTGCTGGCAATTGCCGGCGCCATACGGGGCACGCTCCGAAAAGAGGGGCGCGGGGAAAGACATCAGAGTCGTGAACACATTCTGCTCTACTGTGGGATCACCTTCGCAGTTTCCCTGGCCGGTTTTTTGCTGTTCTTTGTTTATGTGGCCGGATCAGTCTCTCTCCAGCCATGGCATTTCGTACCCCTGCTGGTGTTATCCGCCGTCACGCTGACGCCGCTTGCCGAACCGGATGTGCGAAACACCGTCCTCAGGGCCTGCCGGACGCTTGTAACCACTGCCGCGGCGGCTTTGGTGCTTGTCCCTTCAGCCCGAGATCTGGCGATGCGAATGACGTCAATGGACCTTACGGCTTCAGTTGTTGGAAGAGAGGCAAGACCGGACGATCTTGTCATTGTCAATCCATGGTATCTGGGGATTTCCTTCAGCCGTTACTATCGCGGCAGCGCGCCTTGGACCACGTTCCCAAGCCTGCAGGAGAGGACAGTGCATCGCTATGACCTCCTCAAGGACAGAATGAGACAACCGGAGACGATTGCCGAAGATATAAGAAGGATTTCAGCAACGCTTCAGCAAGGCGGAAAGATATGGGCCGTTGGTCAACTTGAAGTGAATACGAATCCGCGTGTGTCTCCGCTTGCGCCTGCCCCTCTCTCCGTCACTGGATGGAGCAGCGGGCCGTACCTGCAAAATTGGAGCCAGCACCTTACAACCACACTTGCGATCAATTCGATCAAGGGCCGCATGGTCCCGGTTGACACGGATCGGAAGGTCAATCCGCTCGAATCTCCCATGATCGCTGTCTTTGAGGGTTTGCGTTGAGGTAACCGGCATTCTGAATCGACCGAGCGGCTCTTAGGGCTGGCGCAAGAATAACTTCATATTTTGCTGCCGGCCCCCAGGCCCGCTGGCGAGGCGCGAGCGACGAGCCAGCCCTTAGCACCGCTGACCCCGTATGTTTTCCTGGATCAAAAACCGGGGGGCCTCTGGTACACTCGCACGTGTCCTCCGATGTGGGATCGGTCGTACAGCCGGCTCGGAATGGATTCGCCTGTCCGGGGCCGGCCGGGAGACCTTTATGGAAGTAATGTTCCGGGATATCAGATATGCCTGCCGAGTGCTGGTGAAAAATCCGGCCTTTACGACCATCGCGGTACTGACGCTGGCCGTGGCCGGCCTTAGCGCAGGTCTCGCTCTGTCATTGGTGCTGACGCCTTTCCTGCGCAGCATGCTGTTCGGCCTGACGGAAATGGATGCGCCTACGATTGCGAGTGTTTCGCTGCTGCTGTGTTTTGTGACGCTTTCCGCCTGCTACTTGCCGGCGCGGCGCGCGGCCAGGACGGAGCCCGTCATCGCCTTGCGATACGAGTGATGCCGCAGACAGGGATCAATCTCCGGCATCCGGTTATTGTGACAGGTCCAAACGTAAACCAGGTTTTTGAGGGGACAACACATGAGTAAGAAGCTGGATCGAAGGAGTTTCTTTGCGGTTTCCGGTGCCGGCATCGCGGGATTCGGGTTGGCGGGTTCCCGCACTGCGGCGGGCAATACTTCGATCAGGGTGCAGTCAGCCCTGAACAAGATAAGGGAAGCGGCCGTCGAGCGGCACACGCAGAAATTCAACATGTGCGGCTATCGCGCTCCCAAAATAGAGACAGTTCGCGTCGGCTTTATCGGGCTGGGGAGCAGGGGACCGGGGCATGTCGTGAATATGAGCCTTCTGGAGGGAGTGGAGATTAAGGCACTGAGTGACCTTATCCCGGAGAAGGTGGAAAGAGCCAGGAAGAGAATCGAATTTGCAGGCTTCAGTCCGACTCTTTTCTCGGGCGACGCCGAAGCCTGGAAGAGGCTCTGTGATCGAGACGACATAGACCTGATATACATATGCACCCCCTGGAACTTGCATGCTTCAATGGCGGTTTACGCGATGAATCACGGAAAGCATGTCGCGATTGAAGTGCCTGCCGCCGACACTCTGGAAGAATGCTGGCAGCTGGTCGAAACCTCCGAGAAGGCCCGGAAACACTGTATGATGATGGAGAACTGCTGCTACGACTTCTTCGAACTCCTTACCCTCAATATGGCGAGGCAGGGGTTCTTCGGCGAAATCGTTCACGGTGAAGGAGCGTATCTGCACACACTTCTTGAGAACAACTTCAACAAGAACGGCTACTGGAACATGTGGCGCCTGCGCGAGAATTCCAAGAGGCGCGGCAACCTTTACCCGACACACGGCCTGGGTCCGATATGTCAGATCATGGACATCAATCGGGGCGACAAGATGGAGTACCTGGTGTCGGTGATGAGTAACGATTTTCAGATGAACGAAAGGGCAAAAGAACTGTCGGCGACGGACGGTTTCTACCAGGAGTTCGTTGACAAACCGTACCGTGGAAACATGACCACCACAACGATTCGTACAAACAGGGCGCGGACGATCATGTTACAGCACGACGTCACATCTCCGAACGTCTATTCCCGGATCCACAAGGTCAGCGGGACCAAAGCTTCCGCATTAAAGTATCCGTTGCCTCCGAAGATTGCTATAGGGCACCGGGATTGGGTTTCCGATGAGGACATGAAAGCTCTGCAAGAAAAGTACGCCCCTCCCATTGTGAAGAGGGTTGGTGAAATGGCCAAGCAGGTGGGTGGTCATGGCGGCATGGACTTCCTGGAAGACTGGCGCTTGATTGACTGCCTGCGCAACGGGTTGCCCCTCGACCAGGATGTCTACGACGCGGCGCTTTGGACCTCGATAGCCCCGCTTAGCGAGTGGTCGGTGGCAAACCGCTCGAACTCCATAGATGTGCCTGATTTCACGTGTGGGGCGTGGAAGAAGAACAAGCCCATCGACATAGCGTTGGACGAAGGTGGAAATACGAAAGTAATACGGGCGGCACCGGCCCGTCCGCCCAGAACCCGACCAACGCCAGAAGGAGTCCAGAACTAGGCACTCTGATTGATAGGTAGATATGGACAACACACATAAACTCAACCAGGAACAAAACCGGGTCCTTTCAATCGACTTTTTCCGCGGGTTCACCATGTTCATGCTGGTCACCGGCGTTGCCACTTTATTCAGCGGAATGGTGGCGCAGGGCAAGGGAGGAGCTGTCATCGCGGTAATTGACAGACAACTCGAACATGCGCCGTGGACTGGACTCAATGCCTGGGACCTTATCCAGCCCTTCTTTATGTTTATAGTCGGTGTCGCCATGCCTTTCTCGCTTTCCAAGCGGCTGGCGAAGGGGGACAGCTGGCAAAGGGCGTTCACCCACGCTCTGACCCGATCCTTCTGGTTACTGGTACTGGGTTTTATGCTGGGAGCCGGGGAAAAGTCTTATGACCTGACCAATGTCCTGGCTCAATTGTCCTTTACATACCTGATTTCCTTCCTGCTGCTGCGGGCAAATGTGAAATGGCAACTGCTGGCGTCCTTTGCCCTGATTGTCTTGAATGACCTGCTCTATCGATTCTGGAGCGTACCGGGATTCAATCAGCCTTTCACACCGGATCATAATTTCGGTTCCTGGGTTGATCTGACTGTTACCCGCAACCTGAATTCCGATCACTGGGTCGCATTCAATGCCATACCCACGGCGGCGCACACGATCTGGGGCGTCATTGTTGGTAGCTTGCTCATGAAGAACTGGTCTCCCAAAAGGAAGCTATCGATCCTGCTTACGATGGGATTGATCGGCGCTATGGTTGGCTATGCTATGAGTCCTTATATCCCGATCATCAAGCGGGTCTGCACCAGCTCTTTCATCATCGTCAGCGGCGGATGGTGCCTGATAGCGATGGCGTTCTCATACTGGCTGATCGATGTGATGAAATTCAGGAAGATCGCCCTGTTCTTTGCTATTGTCGGCATGAATCCCATATTTATCTACCTGTTCTCCAATCTGGGGGGAAAGAGGCTGCTGGCCCGCATGGTCAGGCCGTTTACCATAAGGCTTTTCGCCTGGAGCGGGGAGATCGCCATCAATATGATCACCATCCTCATCGTGGCCGCAATGGTCTGGTATATGTGCTATTTCCTCTATAAGCGCAAAATATTCATCAAAATCTGATCGCTAAATGGGGGCAAAACGCAAGACCGTCTCAACAGTGGTCTTCAACACGGCTGGTCTTCCAAATCGCTACCGGGCGCCCACTGTAGTCCTAATGCCGGCCAACGAGACTACGATGCGAGCGGAAGTTGGCGTTTTCCATCCGTGCGTTCGGCGTCACATCTGCACGCACCCACACACTGACTCAGTTGTGTCTTGCAGAACGTTCTATTCTCCAAGCTTAAGTGGAACGCCGAAATCATCGACGAAACTCAGCGTGGAGCTCGATGCGCTCATGGGACTGAGCAGAATGACTTCCGTGAGATAGCCGCCGCCATCGACAATCTGAGGGAAAATGATCGGGGATGACGCGGGGCGGGTCATGTCGGCAACCGGGAATGTGGTCATCAGAAAATCGTGATTCTCGTTATCCAGTGAGCGAATCGTCAGGGCGGCGAAGGGCGTCGTGGAGGTGATGTTCAGGACGCCTCAAAATCCGGCGGGCAGGCCCGAGACCAGTTGATCGGCAAACTTTGCGTCATGCCCATTGCCGGCCAATTGAAGCGGCCCCGTACTGTTGCCGACCGGACTGAAGCCGTCCTCGCGAAACGCATTGATCGATATGAGGGCACGGGCAGTTCCACCATTGGCGATCGCCAGACCAGTGTTATGATTCCCGGACAAATCCACATAAACGCGGGCGTGCGTGGTGGAGACGGCTGCGGGAATGCCCGATTCAGAGAGCAGAACAGTTCCAGGATTATAGGCGAATAATCCTGAACCGACCGGAGTTGCTCTGCCTCCATCAGGCGTTAATTTGACCCAGCCGACATGGGCTTGAGAGGGAGATCCATCGGTCCGAAAAATATAAATCCCGCCACCCGGAATCGAGTAGTTGAAAGACGAATCAGTGGCGCCTCCAACCCGGTTGACGAGGACCGGAGCGCCCTGATTATCGAGGATCTGCAAGGTTCCCGTTTCAGTGCCATCGGAGGTATTGAGCAAAATCAGAGTTGATGTATATCCTCCGCCATCCGCAAATTGAGCGAAGTAAATCGGATCGCCAGTGCGGGACTGGGTCAGGTCCGCTACCGGCGTGGTCGTAAAAAGCACGTTGTATCTCTGATTAGTGGTCATGCGCAATGCGGTAATCGAAAGAGGCTGAGTTGAGGACACCTCGAGTGAGGCAAACTGAATCGCAGCCTGAAAATTCGCAGGCAGTGCAAAACCGGCGGCCACATCCTTGAACTGGTCGATGAACTTTGCGAAATGGTGGCCCGCCGCGATTGTTCCTGTGCCGCTCGTAATAAGCCCGCCGTTGGAGGTACGCAATGCATAAGTAACGCTGGCGTCCTGAGAGCCGCAGTTGACGACGGCGATACCTGTGTTGACATCGATTTTTCCCGCCTCGGGTCGGCCGGGGACTGCATCCACGTAAGAGCGATAATCGATAAAGATCCCGGCGCGAGTGGTAGGCAGTGAAGCCGGAACGGCGGCTTCGCTGATAGTGACTCCGTTCTGTTTGTAGCTGAACACCGCGGTGCCGTATGGAATGCCCCCTGAATTCACGGCGAGAGTTGCATAGCCTACCTTGGCCGTGTCATTGGCACTGAATCCGGTGGTTTTTGCACTGGCAGCGCCCTCCCTGTTAATAGCGACACTTACGGAAGAATAGGGGGATGGATATGCCCACACTCCACTGCCATAGGTTCCCGCATACAGCTTCTGAGGAATCGTGGGGTGTGTCGTTAGCGCATATATTCTCAGATTGGTCAAGCCGACGTTCAACGAGCTCCATGTTGCGCCGCCATCTGTGCTTTTGAACACGCCACCACCGTTTGTTCCGGCATATAACGTTGCAGGATTTCGGGGATCTATTGCCAAGCTCCGAATATCGGTATAGCTAATGCCATTTGTTGCCGAGTTCCAGCTATTTCCTCCATCGGTGCTTTTATAAACTCCGCCATACATCGTTCCAACATATAATGTCGATGGGTTTATGGGAGCGATCACGATGGATTGAACATAGTTACTCGACAGGCCGCTGCCTGCAAAATTCCAATTTCCTCCACCGTCTAAGCTCTTATAGATACCGGCTTGTCCAATTCCGGCATATATAACGTCCGTATTGAATGGATCGATGGCCAATGAACATACGTTCATAAAATCCGCGGTTATGCCGCCGTTTACAGTGCTCCAGGTAGCCCCGCCGGTTGTACTCTTATAAATGCCCCACCCTTCACTTCCTGCATATATGATTCTTGTGTCGCGGGGACTGACTGCTAGCGCCTTAAGATCCGGGCCCCCACTCATTCCGGAAGTTGGCAGTGTCCAATGTTCGCCCCCATCAACACTTTTGAAAACCGCCTGGCTTCCCGGCTGGCTGCCTGTGGCATAAACGATTGCCGGATTTATCGGATCGATTGCCACGGCGTAGACTCCCCCGAAAGGGTAGTTAACCCATCGCCAGTTTGCGCCTCCATCCGTGCTTTTATATAAGCCTCGATCCGTTCCGAGGTACATGGTTGACGGGTTTTGTGGGACAACCACCAAAACCCGGGCTGATGCCAGGGTCAGTCCATTGTTCAGCTCGTGCCAAAACTCGCCGGCACTAAAGGCCCTTGGGACTGCAATCGTCAGTATCAGACAAAAAAAGAGAATGCGTTCTAAGCAATGGTTGGCATGGAAGCAAGTGACCTCGTATTTCCGCATGAGACGTGTCTCCCTTCTGGATTCAGATCCGGCCAGTCAGAGATCAATCGTTACATCCGGTCCGATGGCTGGGTATGACTTTTGAGGATCATCCGGTATCAAATCGCGATGCCTTCGACTGCGCGAAACAAACTCACGAACACCTCCACGCCGTGGTCAACCCGGGGGAAGGAGATAGGACGGCGGTATGCAATCCACATCGACAACGAGAATCATAGTCATAAGGGAATTATTGCCCTGGCGACTGTGCCCAGGTTGCCTTCGGCATGTGTATGTGCTCGATAGCGACGGATAGGCTGGAATCACGGTCACTACTGCCTTCCAGTTGTATCCAATGGCAAGCTCTACGAGGTCATCAGTATCGATCTGAAAAGTGGCCGTGTGTGGAACCCGTTGGAACAGGGATTCCTCTGCGCGGTGGCGGATGCATTGGCGGGCGCGATCATGCGCTTGCAGGTCGTGGACGATTTGAGGAAAAGCGAGGAGCGATTCTCTTTGGCTGTGCAGGGGACCGACGCGGGAATTTTGGACTGGGATCTGACAGGGCGATGAGTTCGTGCTCAAGTGCTACAACAATCGGTACTTCCTTTCCTCAATATGGAAAGCCGGAAATCCTGTCTGGTGCTGCCCGAATCGCGTCACGAGCGAGAACTGACGGCAAAGTCTGAACGGGCCATGTTCGGCTGAATCATTCCCAAGTCAGCGAAACGGGAAGATAAATAGCAACGGAGCTAGACGCCTGCGTGTCGCGCTTGGGTGTCGACACGAACTGGCTAACGCGCGTCCGCTCATCCAGTGTGGCCTTCAGAAAAGAAGTCTATTCGAATATTTCCCCCTTCCACAATTGCCGGCCGGCCAGCGCGGTATAGAAACCCCACCCGGCTATTGCCGCGAAGCTGAGAAAAACTGCGAGGGAATTGGTCGCGTACCGGTTGGAAAAATCGAGCGAGAACCGCCGATACGACGCTGCCAGACAAGATGAACACAAGCGTCAGCGGGAATGTCGCAGATTCGTCGGCGGGTTCATCAGATACATTCTGTGGGCCGGTTACTGATTCAGCCGGTCTTCACTGAAGGGTCACTGTCAATCTGCTCCCAGAGTTCAAGAAGATTGCCCTCGGGATCCATGACGTAGCCGAACTTGCCGTTCTCGCCGTCCTCGCGCCGGTCGAGGACGCTCGCGCCGGCTTGGTGCAACTGTGCCAGCATCCCCTCGAGGTCGTCGACGCAGAGATTGAGCATGAAGGGCTTGGTGCTCGGCTCGAAATACTTCGTATCGGATTCGAAAGGCCCCCATACCGTGTAGCCGACGCCCGGCTTGTCACGGCGGTCAAACGCGAACGCCACGCCCCCCCACGGCTGCACGTCGAAGCCCATCAGCTCGCGATACCACTTCCTGAGAGCTTCAGGATCCTGACACTTGAAAAACACTCCACCGATTCCCATCACTCGTGCCATTTGTCACCTCTCCGGACACTCTGCGTTCCCGATTCTTTCCAGACAAAGAGTATAGCAGGCGCGCGGCCGCCTACTCCGGGGCACATAACACAGGGCACAAACGTAATCGGTATGAAATGGTGCGCGGCTGGAGAGGCTGGAGATTCCAGAATGGAATCGGCGCCCGCAACTATAGTAGAATCAAGGCGCGCACCCGTAGCTCAGTTGGATAGAGCGTCGGACTTCGAATCCGCAGGCCGCCCGTTCGAGTCGGGCCGGGTGCGCCAAACAACTATTTTCCTCACAATCACTTAGCAAAATCGCCATTTTCCCCGGTCCCTGTCTTTGGCTGAAAACTTTGGCTATCGTGACCGTCGAGGCGTCGGGCAGCGTCAAAAAGGTCCGTTTCATCGACAATGTTGTATCGGTCGAACACGCTGCGCGTCTTGTGCCCGGTCATCTGCATGGCGATGGTCTCAGGAACACCACTGCGGACTAAGTTCCTCACCGCGGTGCGCCTGAAGTCATGCGGTATCTTCCCCGGCAGCCCGGCATTCTTGCAGGCTGTTTTCCATGAGCGCTTGAATTCCCTGATCGGCTGCCCATCCCGATGAAATACCCACGGGCAGATGATGCCTTTTTTCCTGAGTGCTTCTGTCCGTTGCCTCTGGCCCTCCAGGACGGCCCGGAGTTCCGAGGTAAACGGAAATATCCTGCCTTCGTCATTCTTGGTTGTGCCGGGCTCCAGACGCACCGTGCCGGCCTCAAAATCGACTCGCGGCCATTGCAGAGGCCAAATCTCGCTTCGCATCCTCCAGCCTGTGACGTAAGCGAACGTGACCATTGGTTGCAGGTCATCGGCAAGACGTTTGCGGACACTCTGGAATTGCTCCATTTCGAAAAATCCCTTGCGGACGTTGTTCTCTTTCAGCGTCTTGATTTTCGGCATCACGGCTATTTTGCCGTTCTCGATTCCCAATGAAAAAGCCCGGCGTATTATGGCGAGTTCCCTGTTTATCGTCGCGTTTGCTGTGTTCTTCCCTTTGGAGTGCCCAGGATCCCGCCGCCGCATCGCTACGTAT
>DASQID010000761.1:0-3385 GCA_035631775.1 Acidobacteriota bacterium | reverse complement strand
GTCGCATTCTCCAAGGCGGCACAAATGCGCTGGTCCAGTTCGCGATCGAGCTGATCCAGTTCCTTTTCGCAGTTTTCGACCGCCTCGTACAAATCGGGCACATTTGTGCCCACAGCCTCAGCGGCATTTGCCGCCGCGGATCTTGCAATCTGGCAGGCACGTAAAGTGATGCCGACTAGGTAAGCGTGCGCCCCTTTGGGATCTGCCAGGAAGCTCTCAGCCGGAACGGCCACGGACCACCTCACGAATCGCTCGTCGTTGTTCAGAGGCAGATATAACATCGAATCGCAGAGCCGATGTTAAGGAGGTATGAATTTCCACTAAAAATTCCCCATGGCCTGTTTTGGAACTTCAAAGCGATAGCCGGCACCGTGAACTGTCCTGAGATAGCGGGGGTTATCCGGTTCCAGTTCGATCTTCTCCCGGAGACGGCGCACGTAAACGTCCACAGAACGTGGCGTAACGAAACTGCTGTCGCTCCACACCGCATCCAGCAGCTGATCGCGCGTAAACACACGCCCGGTGTTGCGCGCCATGAACTCCAAAAGCCGGAACTCGCGCGTAGTGATAGGGACTTCCTGGTTGCGGACTCGCAAGATCATGGACCCGGAGTCAATTTCCAGGTCGCCGACCTTCAGCACCGGGGTGGGCGGAGGCTGAGCACGGCGAAGTACCGCCCGTACGCGTGCCATCAACTCCCGTGGGCTGAACGGCTTGGAGATGTAATCATCGGCTCCCATATCCAGACCTCGTACTCGGTCCACTTCCGCGGTTTTGGCGGTCATGAACATGACGGGCGTCCTGGCCAGGAGGGAGTGACGGCGAATTTGCCAGCACAATTCGAATCCATCAGTTCCAGGGAGCATAATGTCGAGGATGAAAAGCCGTGGCAGATCCCGAACGGCTTCCTGCACGACAGAGGTACCGGTAGCGAATACGCGGGTTCGGTAGGAATTAAGCTCCAACTGATGCTGAACCAGGCGGGCAATGTCCGGATCATCTTCCACTACATAAATCAGCACGTTGCTGCGCTCGGAAGGCGTTGTTTGTCGAGGAGCCGGCATACAAGTGCGCCTGGGGCAGCAGTCGGTCCAGCCCCGCTTTGACTAGCGGACAGGCCAGCATACTGGCACTTTGTTGCGAACATGTTTCTGGATTGTTAATTCTTAATGAATGCAGGCGATTCGCACTCCTGATCAGAGGATCATGCCAACATCGCATTAGTCACGCAAATTTGGGAAAGGCCGACCTTAAAAGTCACAATTCCTTAACAATCATCGTCTAGAATTTCGATGGCCTTCGCTTATGCGGCGCACCTCTCTCGAAAGCCCGGCGTTCTATCTCAACCGTGAGGCCTCCTGGCTGGCCTTCAACCGGCGCGTGCTGGAAGAAGCGGAAGACGAGCAGAATCCGACCCTTGAGCGCCTCAAGTTCCTTTCCATTACGGCCAGCAACCTGGACGAGTTCTTCGAGGTGCGCGTCGCATCCTTATTGCAGCACCTTGAAGATGGGCACATGGAAGGCGGCCCGGATGGGCTCACTCTCGCCGAAGAGCGCGACCTCATTGCGGGCGAAACTCATCGCTTTGTGGATGATCAATATCGCTGCTGGAATGAGAGGCTCCGTCCCGCTCTGGCTGGCCAGGGCGTTGGCGTCCTGGGAATGCACGAGTTGAATGGGCGAGCCAAGGACTTTGTCGAAGAGTACTGCCGGCGCGAAGTTGACCCACTGCTGACTCCGATCACCGTAGACCCCGCGCACCCATTCCCGCGAGTTATCAACAAGGCCCTCTGCATAGCATTGCTGCTGAAACGGCGACGCCGGTCTGGACTGGTGTACACGGGAGTGGTTACCGTTCCCCGCGCGCTGCCCAGGCTGATTCGGCTCCCCTCCGCAGACACGCACGACTACATCTTTCTGGCCGATCTGGTTACCAATCACGCTACCCAGATGTATCGCGGATACGAGATCCTTTCCTCGGCCGCATTTCGCGTCACCCGCAACAGCAATCTTTACTTGCAGGAGGAAGAATCCCGCAGCCTGCTCGAATCGGTGCGTACAGAACTACACAACCGCCGCAAAGGTGCGGCCGTTCGCCTCGAAATTGACGCGGATGCAGATCCAGAAATTGCCGAGCGCTTGCGCACCAACTTCGGGCTGGAGCCCTATCAGGTGTTTCATACCCAGGGACCCGTCAACCTGCACCGGTTGTTCAGCCTTTATGAGCAGGTGGAGCGCCCGGACCTCAAGTACAAGCCGTTTGTCGCTCGCGAGCTGCACCTGACCGCCAAATCGAACGATCTCTTCGACGAGGTCCGCCAGCGGGACATTCTTCTGCACCATCCCTATGATTCTTTTGAATCGGTAGTTTCGCTCATCGAATCCGCGGTTGCCGACCCGCGGGTGGTGTCAATCAAGCAGACTCTTTACCGTACCTCTGAGCATTCCCTGATTGTGCCGGCGCTTATTTCCGCTGCGGCGGCCAGGAAAGAGGTCACAGTTGTAGTGGAGTTGAAGGCGCGTTTCGATGAGGCGTCCAACATTCGCTGGGCTCGTGATCTGGAGGATGCCGGCGTTCAGGTGTTCCATGGCGTCGTTGGGCTCAAGACCCACTGCAAGCTCGCCCTGGTGGTTCGACACGATCCGGATGGAGTCACGCGCCGGTACGCGCACCTGGGTACAGGCAACTACAACGCCGTCACGGCCCGCCTTTACACCGACCTCAGCCTGCTCACCGCCGACGAACAGATCACGGGTGCGGTGCACAACGTGTTCACCTATCTCACCGCGTATACCGAACATTCCAGGTACGACCCGCTGGTAGTCGCGCCTATCAACCTGGTGGAGCGGTGCCTGGAGCTGATCGAGCGTGAAGCTGAACATGCACGTCACGGGCGTCCGGCAAGAATTATCGCCAAAATGAACGGGCTGCTCGACAAGACCATCATCGCTGCGCTTTACCGCGCTTCGCAGGCAGGGGTGGGCATTGACCTGATTGTCCGCGGGATGTGCGGGTTGCGGCCTGGCGTGCGTGGCGTCAGTGACCGCATACGGGTGCGCAGCGTTGTGGGGCGATTCCTCGAGCACAGCCGAATCTTTTCTTTCGCGAATGGCGGACAGGAAGAGGTTTATGTCGGTAGCGCCGACTGGATGCCGCGCAACCTCTACGAACGTGTCGAGGTCCTCTTTCCGGTTCAGAACGCCGTTCTGCGCCACCGTTTACGCAGCGAAATCCTGGAAGCCTATCTTGCCGATGATGTAAAAGCGCGAGTATTACGGCCCGACGGCACCTACGTGCGGGCATGGCAGACCGGGCGCCCGGGCGGCAAGCCGGTAACGCCCAGCTTTAACGCGCAGCAATTCCTGATTGAAGTTGCTGAAGGGA
>DASQID010000760.1:0-10056 GCA_035631775.1 Acidobacteriota bacterium | reverse complement strand
GTTTACTCCTCAATGTGGCCACCAACACGATGCTGCGAAAGGAGCCGGAGAAGGGGGGTGGGCTCGGAAGCCTGGTTTCGAGCGCTCTGACTGCATTCGGACTATCGACGCGTCCCAATCGGGCAGATCTCGTCGATCCGGTTGCCGACCAGTTCCAGCCGCTGCACGACATGGTTACCTCTCCGGACGGCGGGAAATCTCCGTCCCTGGCTGCACAATACATCTCCGCCCTGGCGAAGGTGCAGGTTCGCCTGGAATCTCTGTTCGGTGCCGGAACGCAGTGGGATCAGGTCAAGGCGTACATTGACTCGATAGCAAATAACCTCGGCAGCAACGAATTCCAGGATGTCAATCGTCTGACCCAGCTCATCGGTCGTCAATGCAACACTCGCAGCACTCAGCCCATCGGCCCTCTGCTCGAACAACCCATGCGTCAGGCTTGGTCTGCAATGCTCAAGGACGCCGGCTATCATCTCGACGGGCTCTGGAGGACTCAGATCAGCGACGGCTTCAAGCGCGACCTTGAAAGCGGTTTCCCCTTCAGCCAGTCGGGGCGTGATGTGCCCCTCGCTACGGTTGCTCAGTTTCTCAAGCCCCATGAAGGGACACTGGATGCGTTCTATGACAAGGAGCTCAGGATGTTCCTGGCTGCCGAGGGTGAAGGCTACACGCCCCGGACCTTTATGGGCAATTCGCAGGTCGCCTTCTCCTCTTCGTTTCTGGAGTTCATCGCAAAAATGAACGCCTTCCGGCACGCCCTGTTTCCTCCGGGCATGCCCGATATCGCCATTTCCTTCGACCTCACACCCGATTCCACTCCCGGAGTGACCGAGACCCTGCTTGCGATCGATGGACAGCAGATACGTTATCGCAATGAAGCGCCAATGCCCGTCGCCATGTCCTGGCCATCGAAGTCCGGCGCTCCGCAGGCGCGGCTGACCATATCTCTCCAGGGGACGGGCGAGCGTCCCAGCACCCCTGCGGTCGAAGGAGAGTGGGCGCTGTTCCGCCTCCTGTCGCAAGCCAGGATCGTTGCACAGTCGCCGACTACCTATACAATCCTCTGGTCTTTGTCGGGATCCGACGGCACCAGAAGGGACGTACGCTACAAGCTGCAGGCCCGCAGCATCCGGAATCCGTTTGGAGCAGAGTTCTTCCGGGGGGTCGTCTGCCCGGAGCGCGTCACACAGCTGCCGGCAATCTCGTCGGGATACCAACCGTCTCGATAACCAGGGAGTGTTCCCATGGGCACATTACTGGAACAATTGGCTGAGAAAGCAAAGAGTCACACACCGGCCCTTCCGTTGAAACTGCTAGTGGTCGCCGATTGTGCCGGGCGGGATTGCGACGACGGGCCACTGGAAGTACGCGCATCGGGGGTTGGTGGTTTGATTGAGAGGCTGCGCCCGGCCGCGCGGCTTTCAATCGAGAACAGGCTTCAGAAAGGCGGGGCCAAGCTCACGCTGGACCTGGAATTCCGTAAACTCGATGATTTTCACCCACGGGCGCTTTTGTCCCGCAGCGAGATACTCGCGGAGGCCGCACAAGAGGGTCATCCCGCACTTGCAGATCAGTTGGACGAGATTGTTCACCACACCGAGTTTCAAAAGCAGGAAGCAATGTGGTTGGGGCTGGATCGAGTCTGGCGGACCATCGACGGGAGCGCAAGCATCCGGCTCGAAGTCCTGCCTGCTAACAGGAAGAACCTCCAGGAGCGCTTTCATCGCCTGGTCTTCGAACCGGAATTTGATGGCAAGACCGCAACTCCGCTCTCAGCAGTGTTCTTTGATTTCCGTTTCAGCCACGAACCTGCCGATCTGAGCCTTTTGGTAGCGCTGGCCGCAGACTGCGCCGCACTGCAGTGCCCGATGATCGCCGCCGTCCACCCGGGATTTTTCCAGCTCAAGAATCTTGTGCACCTGCCCAGTCTTGCCGACATCGCCGGGAGGCTCCAGCTGCCGGTTTACGCGGGGTGGAGGAAGTTCCAGACCGATCCTGCTTCGCGTTGGGCGTGCCTGACCGCGAATCGATTCCTTGCGCGTGAGCCTCATGCATTGGCTGCCGGCGCGGACTTTCCGGTGGAATATCACGAGCGGGCTGATGCGGCCCACCCGGAAAAGTATCTATGGGCGGATGCAGGCTGGCTCGTGCTCTGCAATCTTGTTCGTAGCTTTTCGAGGTACCACCACTGCGTCATCCTGGACGGTATGGGACCCGAGACCGCACACGCCGGCTTGCCCGTGCGTCCTTTCCCCAAGAAGGCCAACGTCCTGGTGCCCAGCCCGACGGAGATCCTGATCGACGATGACAAGGCCTGGGAGATCGTGCGGGCGGGAATTACCATGCTGGTGGGGATCAGCGATGGCGCGGTCGCAACTTTTCCGTTTCTCACAGACGTTTACAGGCTGAAACCCGGCGTTATGACCACGGAGTCCGCCCTGTCCTACCAGATCTTCGCCGGGCGGCTCGCCCACTATCTCATGGAACTGTACCCCCAGCTGCCGCCGGTCGATTCGAATCCTGAAGGGACTATTGAATTTCTTCGTGAGCGGCTCGGTGCGTTCCTCGTCCCTTTCCTGGCCGACAAGCCCGAGGAATCAGTGCAACTCGAACTGACTGATACGGGGGGTGAGTCCAAGGGGAAGGTCCTCAATATTCGCTTGAAACCTGTGCTTAGGATGCAGGGAAAAGAGGTTGACTTTACGCTGCAGTTAGCTTTCTGAGGGGGGCCTCATGTCCGCGGAATCGCAGAACCGTCGGGACAGGATACGATTTGGCAGTTCGGACCGTGAGGAGGTTCCTGCCGAGCCGTTGCGCCTGCTCGCTGTGGGTGAATTCTCCTCCACGAGTGAGCGAGCCCGAGCGGGACCCGTGTCCATCGACAAGGATTCGTTCAATGAAGTCCTTCGCTCGTTCTGTCCTGCCGTGTCCTTCTATATTGAGGACCGGACCTCTTCTTCACAGAACCCTATACCGGTCAAATTCGTAGTGCAGGATCTCAAGTCTTTCCACCCGGCGGGCCTTTGTCAGATGGACGCGTTGAGCGGACTGCTTCGAGACCGGCAGGCCGTCCTTGATTTGCGGGACGGCAGGTCTAGCCTTGAAGAATTCCGGAACCGGGCGCGCACGGTATCGTCCTTTTTCCAGGAACAACTGCTGAAACCAGTTCCGGAAGGCGCGCGTGCAGTCCCTTCCACGGGCGGTTCACGTTCGCAGCCACTCCCGGACCAGAAGCGCGAGGATGCACTCGATGCCATCCTGGGAATGGTTGACGCGCCCGAGGGAATTACGACAGCTCCGTCCTCGACCGAAGGAGCCCGGAGGGTTCAGGCTTTTTTGGCGGACATGTTCAAGGGTTCCCGGCCTTCAGCGGTTGTCAACCGGTCTGAGGCTGATCGAGTGGTCAAGGAAATCGACGCAATTCTGGCAAATCGGCTTAACGACGTAGTGGGCGATCCCGAGTTCCGCCGGCTGGAGTCCGCATGGCGGGGGCTGAAATTTCTGATCGACAGGACCGACTTTAGAGACCCCATCAGGATAGAGCTTGTGGCCGCTGAAAAAAAACAGCTCCCGATCCTGCTGGAAGAAATGGTTTCGAATGCAGGCCCATTCGAATCGGGATTCGACGTCATTCTCGCGGATTTCGATTTTGGAAATACGCCGGAGGATCACGCGGTCCTCCGCCGTGTCGGCGAGCTCGCGATGGAATTGAGAACTCCGGTTGTGTCAAACGTGGGTCCGGCATTTTTCAGCAAGTCGGATCTTGCTGAAGTTCTGCGGATTCCGCTTTTCCGGTCCTACATGGAGTCCGAACCTTTTGTGAAATGGGATTCCTTCCGGGGAACGGAAGCATCGCGTTGGGTCGCAGTCGGATTGAATCGCTTTCTGCTGCGCAACCGCTATGCAGAAGGGGGCGCACGGACACCGTTTGCGTTTGAGGAGGCCGGCGACGGACTTTGGGGAAGTCCGGCATGGGCGATCGGATCGCTTCTTGTGCGAAGCTTCTCGCGCTCGGGCTGGTGTGGACATATCACTGGGATGAGAGGCGGAGGGATCATCGAAGATCTGCCCGTGCGTCCGTTTGCGCTTGCGGGGGGCGAAGTGCGGCAGATCCCATTGGAAGGAACATTCCGCAAGTCGAGCGAAGGGGACTTTTATGACGCGGGCTTCCTGGCGCTGCAGTGCGCCGGGGATCAGGATGTTGCAGTGCTGCTCGAGGCGCCGATGGTCCACCGTCCCGAACGATATCCGGATTCGCGAGACACCGAGTACAGCCGACAGCGGGCTAAGCTAGTGTATCAACTTGTCACGGGTCGCATCGTCCGGTACGTGGAGAGCCTTCTCGCAGAGTCACGCTGGCAGACTCCAGCGGAAATCCAGGGGGGATTGGCATCGGCCCTTGAACGTTGGATAGGTTCCGGATCGGTGGTTGTTAAGCTGGCGGACAGCCAGGAAAGATCGGGATATTTTGATCTGATGATACGGATCGAGCCGGGGGCCTCAATATGGTCACTGCAGGTTCCCGTGGAAATGAACATCCCGCTTCGCAAGCCGTGAACAGAGCCGGCCTATTTCTGCGCGGCTGGGGCGCACGATTCATGCCTGTTTGCGGGCAGGCGGCGCCTGTGTTAGAGTTGACACAAAACAGAAGCTTGTCATTTGCGGATTTGAAGCCTTGTCGGCGCCATGTGCATTTGCTTGCTTGTAGAACTGCAGATGCCTTGGGCCGTGCACGCATGGTGTAGAAACCGGTCTCCCGCGGGTAGGAGCCGGGTTCTCATAGACAATTCGAGGTGGCTCTCTAAAGTACTTTTGCGTTGACTCGCCAGCCAGGTATGACATCGAGGCTGGCTGGCAAAGGAGCATCAAGAGAGGAACTGGATCATGGCTGTCCGTCGCCTGGGATTGGAAGCCGATTTTTTCTTCAATGCGGGTCCTTATTCCGACAAGGATCTGAAGGTTGTCCGTTTCGAGGGCAGCGAGGGGATATCGGAGCTGTTTCACGTTCATCTCCAGCTGGCTTTGGATGACGTTGAAGCGGACTTCGACGCAATACTTGGAAAGTCGGCGCTTCTGAGGATAGAAGGACGCGAGGGGACGCGCTATATCAACGGGATTGTGAGCCGGTTTGAGCAGTCGAGCGAACGCACTCGCCTCACACAATATGCTGCCGAGCTTGTCCCGCGGATCTGGCTAATGGGCCACCGCCGGACTTCACGCATCTTCCAGGACATGACGGTGCCCGATATCATCAAGAAGGTCTTAACTGACGCTCAGATTCCCGCTGACCAGTTCAGGCTTGACGTGAAGAAGAGCTACGTGAAGCGCGAGTACTGTGTTCAGTACCGCGAATCGGATCTGGCTTTCATATCGAGGCTCATGGAAGAGGAGGGGATCTACTACTGGTTCGAGCACTCCAAAGACAAGCACGTTCTCATAATAGCGGACTTAAAGGCGGCGCACGTCCCGATCGAGGGCGATACCAAGCTCACTTTCCAGGAGGTAACCGGGGAAGAGCCTGAGTTCGAGCACATCTATCACTTTCGGTATACCGAGCAGGTTAGGTCGGGCGAGGTAGTGTTGCGGGACTTTGATTTCAAAAAACCTACCTTGGATCTCACGTCAAACAAGGCCGCCGACAAGTTCAAAGAACTGCAGGTGTACGACTATCCAGGCGAATACACGCAGCCTGCCGTCGGGACGGCCTGGAGTGAGGTCCGGCTGCAGGAACTGCAAACCTCGCGAAAGGTCGGTGTCGGCAAGACCAACTGTCGCAGAATGGCTCCGGGCTATAAATTTACGATGGACGAGCATCCCCGCTCAAATCTCAATCGCGAGTACCTGCTGACAAGAGTCCTGCACAGGGGGGCTCAGGTCCAGGCGTTCAAGGAGGCCGCGGGCACTGCTCAGGGGAACGAATACAACTGCGATTACACCTGCATTCCCTCGGACGTGCAGTTCAGGCCCGTCCGTCTGACGCCGCGTCCGGCGGTTCACGGGTCCCAGACCGCGATTGTTACGGGGCCGGCCGGTGAGGAGATCTACCCCGACGAACACGGCCGTGTGAAGGTACACTTCCACTGGGATCGCGAAGGAAAACAGGACGAGAAGAGCTCCTGCTGGATACGCGTGAGCCAGAATTGGGCCGGAGCTGGATGGGGAGCGGTGATTATCCCTAGGATCGGTCAGGAGGTGATCGTCGACTTCCTGGAGGGAGATCCCGACCAGCCGATCATCACAGGCCGAGTGTATAACGGCGACAACCGTGTGCCATACGCGCTTCCGGGCGCGAAAACGAAGAGCACGCTGAAATCCAACAGCTCCAAGGGCGGGGGCGGGTCGAACGAGATGCGCTTCGAGGACGCCAAGGGATCCGAGGAGATCTATCTGCATGGCCAGAAGGACTGGAACATCGTCATCGAGAATGACAAGACGCAGAAGATCGGCCACGACGAGAGCCTTGACGTGGGACATGACCGATCCAAGCATGTGGCGCATGACCAGTCGGAGGCCGTCGACAACAACAAGTCCATTCAGGTCGGGGTTAATCACACGGAAAAGATCGGAGCCAACAAGGATCTTTCGGTCGGAGCTAACCACACCGAGAGCATCGGCGCCAACATGTCGATCACCGTCGGCTCGAATCTCACAGAGACGGTTGCGCTGAACTACGCTGAGACCGTCGGCGTGGCCATGGAGCTTACGGTAGGTGCCGCAATGACGCATACGGTCGGCGCAGCGCTCGCCCAGAGCATAGGAGCCTCGAAATCCGTGGACATCGGGGTCAATCTGAGTGAATCAGTCGGATCCAACGCGAGCCAATCTGTCGGATCCGACAAGAGCGTGCAGGTCGGCGGCGGTCAGAGCACGACGGTGGGAAAGGACGACGCACTGAATGTAAGCGGCGGACGTTCCACAACGATCGGCAAGGATGATTCGCTGAACGTGGGAAAAAACCTCAGCGTCGAAGCTGGGGATCAGATTGTTCTGAAGACAGGCAGTGCGAGCATCACACTCAAGAAAGACGGAACTATATCGATTGAAGGCAAGGATATTTCAATCAAGGGATCGGGTGGGATCGACGTAAAAGCCTCCAAGAATGTGACTGTCAAGGGGCAAAAAATTTCGCAGAATTGACGAATGCCACCGTGAGCGCTGCCTCACACCGGCACCATTTTTGAGTCCAGAGATGAGAAACGAACAGGAAATGAGCTCGTTGGAGATTGTCCTTTCGGCGGAAGCCACAAACCATGCCGGTGGTCAAGTATCTAATCCAGATGGTCTGGTGATCGGAACCCTATCCGGCTTCGGAGAATCCGGGGAGCCTCTTGTCGTTTTCTCGGGCACGGATTCGGAGGGACCCGTTGGCGCATTGTCCGTCGTTACGTTGGACAGGGACGCCGTCGGTCGCAGTGTGGCACTGCAGTTTGAGGAAGGGGACAGGCGAAAGCCTGTGATCCTGGGAGTCATCCAAAGCCCGATCGATGCGGTGCAGCATTTGTCTGAGGAGCAACCTGGGTCCGCGCCGAAGCGTGTTGATGTTGAACTCGACGGTGATAGGCTCGTCTTCACGGCCGACAAGGAGATTGTTTTGCGCTGCGGCAAATCCAGCATCACGCTCACACGGGCGGGAAAGATCATAATTCGTGGGGCCTACTTGCTGAGCCGGTCGTCCGGCGTAAATCGCATAAAAGGCGGCTCGGTGCAGATTAACTAGCATGGTGGTGGATTCGACCGAAAAAAGGAATTAGGTTAATGATAAGACGGAGAATCAGGATCCCTATCACTCAGTCCGTAACGAAAGATTGTCCATGCGAGACCTTCTTACGATGAGACGAGCGGCGGTGGAGGTCTGACCATGTGGCAGGTGGAGAACGCGACCCCATTTGCGGCTGCGGGGAACTGGATCCGGGACCGAGAGGGCGCCGAGGTCTGGCTGGTAGCCGTCCGCTGCACGTTTGGGATCCGCTCGGACGGGACTACGGTGGTGACCGACGAGCAGGAGCCACCGGTGTTGGCCCCAGTGTACCGAGGGGACCCGGCCACAACGAGCCTCCTTAAAGACTCGGACTTCTACCTGACCAAGCCGACGACTGACGTTCTGCTCCATGGCCACGCCTACGCGCCGGGTGGGAACCCAGCCACGGATGTAGAGGTTACATTGCGGCTGGGCGCCGTCTCAAAGACCCTACGGGTGATCGGGGACCGGGTGTACGAGGAGGGCATTTTTGGAGTGCGCGCCGGACCAACCAAGCCGTTCGTCCGGATGCCGATCACTTACGAACGGGCATACGGAGGGCGGGAACCTGATCCGCCGGCAAACCCAGACTGCCCTCGGTTCGAAAGGCGGAATCCCGTCGGCTGTGGATTTGAGCCGATTCCCGGAAGGCTAGCTCCGAATATCGCATATCCAAATCCGAGGCTGAGTCAACACCCGGCCGGGTTCGGGCCAATCCCTCCTAACTGGAGTCCGAGGATTGAGTACGCCGGAACTTACGACGAGCCGTGGCAGAAGGAGCGGCTGCCCCTCTATCCGAAGGACTTGGATGACCGGTTCTTTCTCTGTTCGCCGGAGGATCAGCGACCTCGTTCGCCTCTTCGAGGCGGGGAGTCGGTCGAACTGGTGAATATGACCCCGGGTGGCCGACTGGCTTTCGTATTACCACGTGTAGCCTTTCGGTTCGAGACCGAGTTCCAAAACAAGCCCACTGTTATCCATCGCGGTGTCCTGCACGGGGTGATTCTCGAGCCAGACGCACCGCGTGTCATTATGGTTTGGCAGACCGCGCTCCCCGCTCATGCCGATGTTCTAAGGCTCACACAGACGTGGGTTAGCCAGCTCCGAGTCATCAACGCACCGCCCGGGTCGGTCCCGGTTGGGGCTGAAGCCGATATCGACGAGTACGAAGGAGCCAATGAGTAACCGCCATGCCCCAATTTGAAATGCGAGTCGTGGTCACTGGAACCGGAGCCCGCACATCGGTCGGCAGGACCGCACTCGCGACAGCAGCTGCAATCCGGGCAGGGATCGCCATGTTCAACGAGCATCCCTTCATGCGAGACACGGCTGGGAACCGTATGGTCGTCGCGCTTGCTCCGTACCTGGAGGCCCACTCGCTGCTGCCGGACAGACTTGCTGAGCTAGCGGGGCCCGCTGCAATGGAAGCCACTTCGCTACTTGCGCGCTCGGAGGGTCAGAAACCCTTAATCCCAGTCTTCGTGGGCCTTCCCCGGGTTCGGCCGGGGCGAGCGAAGGATCTCGGAGTTATCGCAAAGCGGGTGCGAGACGATGCCTCGGGCGCCGGACTGCGGATCGGGAAGGTGACGATGATTGAGACCGGACACTCGGCCGGAGCCATGGCGATACAAGCCGCCTGGGATTTGGTCCGGTCCGGTGCGGCGGAGTTCGTCCTTGCCGGCGGTGTGGACTCGTACCTAGAGCCAGAAACCCTGGAGTGGCTCGAGGCGAATGACCAACTGCACTCGGCTGGGCCGACGAATAACTCATACGGGTTTATCCCCGGGGAGGCAGGCAGCTTCGCTCTGCTTGCGACTGCAAGGGCCGCTGAGCGGCAGAAACTATCCTCGTCAACGGAACTGGTGATAGCCGCCACTACACAGGAAACGAAGCTCATCAAGACCGACGCGGTGTGTTTGGGCGAAGGGCTGGCCGCATTGTTCCGAGCGCTATCGGGCGTGCCCGCGATGCTCCGGGCTGACCACCTATACTGCGACATGAACGGAGAGCCGTACCGGGCGGACGAGTTTGGGTTCGCAACGATCAGGTCTGGCGGGATCTTCCGTGACCCGTCCTCGTTCACGACTCCGGCCGATTGCTGGGGGGATGTTGGGGCGGCTTCGGGGCCGCTATTCTTGATGCTTGCCGACGCCGCAATCAAAAAAGGATACGCTCCGGGACCGATACTTGCTGCCTTTACGAGTTCTGAGTCGGGCGAGCGGTGTGGCTTCGTGGCTCGCGACCGCAACGTCCAGGAGACGCGGTGATGGCACTTACAGTGAAGGTCAATGGGACGATGAATGGCCTCGTGCACAAGG
>DASQID010000759.1:0-9786 GCA_035631775.1 Acidobacteriota bacterium | reverse complement strand
GAAACCAAGCGCCAGCGCGCAAAAGCACAGTCGGTGGCTGTGAAGTCCGGGGTCCACGAGACAAACGCTGATGCAGCCGCCCGCCGGAACGGAATTCAGGAAGAAGAGGCTCACAAGAAGCCGATGGCGGTTGAAGAAGCGGTGCTCGAGCTTGGCCAGTCGGACTATCCGTTTGTCGTGTTCCGCAATGTGGAGTCGGGAACCGTGAACGTGCTGTACCGGCGCAAGGATGGCTCGCTCGGGCTGATCCACACCTGATGTGGAGTACATTCAGGCCGCCCTTCCGGAAGCGCTCATCTGCATTCGGAGGGTTTCAGGAACGGACTCTCAATGGCTGAGCTTGCGGAGGACCAGACCGAGATAGTAACCGTACGGGAGTTCGTCGATGCGCGATCCTTGGGTCTGGACATGGAGGTTCTCGAGGGGCATCAGGGCCTCGGGAACCAGATTCGCTCGCCACGGATTCAAAAACTGGGATTGGCCCTCGCTGGTTATGCCGGATACCTTCACCCCGGCCGGGTGCAGGTAATCGGCGGTAGCGAAATGAACTACCTCCGGATTCTCGATCCAGAGGATAGAGTGACCGCCATACGCCGGCTTGGGGGCCAGGGCATATCCTGCATAATCATCACGAGGGGGCTGCAGCCTCAGGAGGAGCTCCTCGAACTGGCAAGACAGGAGAGGATCCCCGTCCTGCGGACGAGCGCACAGAGCTCTCTCTTAATCTCGAAAATCACTGAGTATCTCGACGCAAGGCTCGCGCCTCGGCAGACCATTCACGGGGTGTTGCTCGACATATTCGGCCTAGGGGTGCTGCTGATCGGTCCGTCGGGCATTGGCAAGAGTGAATGCGCCCTCGAACTTATCTTGCGTGGACATCGGCTCATCGCAGACGATTCTGTCGTCATTACGCGCCTCGGAACCAATCGCCTCATGGGAAGTTGCGGCAAGCTCTTGAAGCATCACATTGAACTGCGCGGGCTCGGGGTCATCGACATTCGCGAACTGTTCGGCATCTCAGCAACAGGACGTACTCAAAATCTGGACCTCGCGGTCCGGCTCGAACGCTGGAAGCCGGATGCGGAGTATGACCGGCTGGGATTGGATCAGTCTGAGATCGAATTTCTCGGAATTACAATCCCGCTTATGGAAATGCCGGTCGCCCCTGGCCGAAACGTGTCGGCATTGGTCGAAGTCGCAGCCAGGATCCAGCTCTTGAGACAGTTGGGATATGCGCCCTCGGGAGAGCTTCAAAAGATGGTGGATCTCCGGCCTTGCGGTACTTCGGTGGAAAATAGGACGGGCGCGAGTTCGAGAGAACAACCATGAGCCTTCAAGATCTGGTAATTGTGACCGGGATGAGTGGCTCCGGCAAGGCAACGGTCCTTAAGGCATTTGAAGACCTGGGCTTTTTCTGCATCGATAACCTCCCCGTGCCCCTCATTTCCAAATTCGTTGAAGGCATAAATGTGAGCGGCTCGGGGGTGGAGCGGGCCGTGATCGGCGTCGACATCCGCGCCGGCGAAAGGCTGAGCGACCTGGAATCCATACTGGCCGATCTCAGACAATACGCCTTCCATCTCTTTGTACTCTACCTGGAGGCCAGGGAAGAAGTCCTCGTACGTCGTTTCAGCGAGACGCGAAGACCTCACCCACTGACTGTGGACAAGCCTCTGCGCGAGGCTATAAAGCTGGAGAGGGCGCTTCTCCGCAAGATTCGCGAACTTGCGGACGTCACAATCGACACTTCGGAATACTCTGTGCACCAGGTCAAGGCGCTGGTCACGGAGCGTTTCCGGGCGCACCCGCGCGCCGCGGTGCTCAGCGTGCACGTGGTCAGCTTCGGCTATAAACACGGCATACCGCTCGAAGCGGATCTGTTATTTGATGCCCGCTTCCTGCCTAACCCGCATTTTGTGCCGAGACTGCGCCCGCTGACCGGAAGGAATCCGAAAGTTGCCAGATACCTGAGGTCGTTTGCCGAGACCAGGGAGTTTGTGCAGCGGCTCAAGGACTTCCTGAGGTACCTAATACCCTATTACATCAGGGAAGGTAAGAGTTACCTTACGATCGGAATAGGCTGCACGGGCGGCCGGCATCGCTCCGTGTTTGTGGTGGAAGAGTTGGGCAGAAGTTTGAAGGTCCGGAAGTTGAAGGTAATTCTCCGTCACCGTGATGAATCCAAGTAGGCGCGCTCGTCGCCTGCGGCCTGAGAACCAGCGGCAAAGTACAAAACGTTATTCATTGGCGGATCCTGACGAAGGATGAACCACAAATGCGGTTGGCGCCTTGGCGCCGGGGGCACGGGGAAAACTTAGAGACCGGGGAGAGATATGGTTGGAGCACTGGTGGTCAGTCACGGACATCTCGCTCGCGAACTGGTTGCGGCGGCGGAAATGATAGTCGGCGATGAGATCTCGCATATTCAAGCCGTCTCAATCGGATGGCACGACGATGTGAACGACGCGCGAAAAGAGATAGAGAGACGAATCTCTGAGGTCGAAGGTGGGTCCGGTGTGCTGATCCTGACCGACATGTTCGGCGGAACTCCTTCCAACATTGCATTCTCATTTCACGAACCGGGAAAAGTGGATGTGTTGACGGGTGTGAATCTGCCCATGATTATCAGGATAGCCAGCCAGAAGGAGGGTGAGAGCCTCGAAACGCTTGCCAGGGCGGTATACGAGCAGGGAAAGTCCAGTATTTCCATGGCGAGCGATTTTCTAGGCAAATGATCCGGCAGACGGTCCTGGTCGAGAACAAGTTGGGATTGCACGCGCGGGCTGCCGCCAAGCTTGTGCGTCTTGCCTCGCGCTTTGCCAGTGAGATTTACTTATCCAGAGAGGAGGCTCTTCAGCAGATTGATTCCAAAAGTATCCTGGGTGTGCTGATGCTCGGAGCATCGGAAGGCACCCGGCTTGTGATTACTATAGACGGACCTGATGAATTCGAAGCAGGTGAGGCAATTGGGCGATTCTTCAAAGAGAAATTTGGAGAGGAAAATTGAACGGTAAGAAACCGGAGAGAATTTTCCAGGGGAACGG
Organism: Acidobacteriota bacterium; assembly: GCA_035631775.1. Lineage (GTDB taxonomy): Bacteria > Acidobacteriota > UBA6911 > UBA6911 > UBA6911 > DASQID01. The sequence goes on along the minus strand of DASQID010000759.1, from coordinate 6,742 downwards.
TGTATCGCCCGGCATCGTGCTAGGACAGGCCTTGAAGCTGGACAGTCACAACCGGGCGACTCTCAAAATCCGGATAAACGACGATCGGCTCGTGGAAGAGGAAGTCCGACGGGTGGAGCGGGCCATCCAAGCCTCCAGGGAACAACTGGAGGGATTGAAATCTCGTCTGGAAGAAAAGGTCGGCCGTGAACACAGCTTCATAATGGATGTTCATCTTCTGATGCTGGAAGACAAGAGCCTGCGACAGGAGATCATAGCCGACATCCGCAGCCACCGCGCAAACGCCGAATGGGCAGTGAGACAGACGAGTGAGCGCATCCTTCACGCATATGAGTCGCTCGAGGATGAATATTTTCGAGACCGGAAGAGCGACATCGAGGGGGTTGTGGAACGGATATTCATGAATCTGTCCGGGGATAAGCCATTCAATTGGAAGGCTCTCCCCCCTGACCTGATAATTGTGTCGCGCGATTTCAGCCCCGCGTCCTTTGCGCAGGTGGACCTTCAGAAGGTTCGGGGGCTTGCGCTCGAGCGCGGCGGACGAGCATCTCATACCGCCATTATCGCCCGCAGTCTGCGCCTCCCGGCCGTGATGGAAATTCGTGGATTTCTATCCAGGGTTTCCGCAGGCGATATGCTTCTGATAAACGGGGATGAGGGGCAGGTGATCGTCAATCCTACCCAGGGGCGTCTGGATGGCCTCAGAAACAGGCTGGAGGAGTCGCGCACGCGAATCGAGCCATCGGTGACACAGGCAGTTACACCAAACGCTACGCGCGACGGCATGCCGGTGAGTCTGCTGGCCAATACGGAACTGCCTGAGGAGGTGGAAGCCGCGAAACGATGCGGAGCCCAGGGAATCGGGCTGTTCCGCTCCGAATTCCTCTATTTCGGTCATCCTGAGCGGTCACCCAGCATGGAGGAACAGTTGGCTGTATACAGCATGCTGGCCCGCGAGATGAGCCCCCATCCCGTGGCGGTCCGAACGCTGGACGCGGGCGCGGACAGTGTGATCTCCGGAATGGAGCTGCCTGGGGAACCCAACCCCAGCATGGGGATGCGCGGTATCAGGCTCAGTCTCGTGGCACAGAAGTCCTTCCGTATGCAGATAGAAGCCATCCTCCGGGCCGCCTCAGCAGGCAAAATCGAAATCGTATTCCCGATGGTGTCGGCAGTCGAGGAATTGAGGGAAGCCAAAGCCTTGGTTCAACAGGTGAGATCCAGCCTGTTCCCCCTCCCGGGGCGCGACGAAGAGTCTGTGCCGATCGGCGCCATGATAGAAGTTCCAGCCGCGGTTCTGACTCTCGATGTTATTGCCAGAGAAGTGGACTTCCTCTGCGTAGGGACAAATGACCTCATTCAGTATCTTCTAGCCGTAGATCGGGGGAATCCCCAAGTTGCGCACCTTTTCCAGCCCCTGCACCCTTCTATACTCCACTGCCTGAACCGCATCGCCGAGGTAGCCGTCCGCCTGAGCAAACCTGCGCGGATCTGCGGAGAAATCTCGTCGAATCCTTTCTATGCTGTCCTGCTGCTGGGAATGGGATTCTCACAGCTGAGCATGAATCCCATCGCAATTCCGGCCATTCGCAAGGTCATCCAGGAGGTCTCTCTGGAAGACGCCCGAACTATCGCCCGCAAGACCATGACCTTCGCCACAGCAAGAGAGGTCGGGGAATACCTGATTGACGCGGTTTCGCAACTGGTCAAGACCAACCTTTCCGTGTTTAAGAAGGAAATCACCGCTTCCAGCGGCCGTCCACATCGAGATTATGCCTCATAGGATTCGCGTAGTTCGAATCTTCTCCCGATTGAACATCGGCGGGCCCTCAATCCATGTCATCCTGTTGACAGCACGGCTCGATGCCGCTCGCTTCGAGACCACTCTCATGGTTGGGCAAGAGAGTCCGGGTGAAGGCAACATGGCCGATCTTGCCCTGCGTTGCGGCGTGACACCCATCAAAATACCATCTCTGGGCCGGGAGATCTCTCCGTGGAGTGACCTCTGGACGATCTATGTGCTCTGGCGATACCTGAGAAGGATGCGGCCTCATATTGTGCACACGCACACCTCAAAAGCGGGATTTTCCGGTCGGATCGCAGCGTGGCTGGCCGGAGTCCCGGTGGTCGTCCACACCTTTCACGGGCATGTTTTCGAGGGTTATTTCGGACCTCTGCTTTCAAAGTTCTTCATCGCATTGGAGAGGATCCTCGCTCTTCGTAGCAACAGAATCATCGCCATCTCGGAGAGCCTTCGACGGGACCTGGCCGGCAGACGTATCGCCCCGCGAGAGAAGCTGGAAGTAGTGGCGCTGGGTCTGGACTTGGACCCCTTCCTCGCAGTAGAGGGGAGGTCCGGCGTGCTTCGCGCGAAAATGAGAATCTCTGATGACGCCCCGCTGATCGGTATCATTGGCAGACTTGTCCCAATCAAGGACCACGCGACCTTTCTCGAGGCGGCCGCACGAGCGATCATGACGAGACGCGATATGAAATTTGCAGTCATCGGCGATGGAGAATTGAGGTCGTCTCTCGAGGCCAGAGCACGAGCCCTCCGGTTGGACGAGAAGGTGTATTTCGCAGGTTGGGAGAAAGATCTGGCACCAATTTATGCGGATTTGAACCTGGTAGTTCTCTCGTCCCGCAACGAAGGGACCCCAGTTTCCATCATCGAAGGTTCGGCGGCAGGCAGGCCTGTCGTGGCTACTTGCGTCGGTGGCGTCCCGGATATGATTCAGGATGGTTGGAACGGACTCCTGGTCCCGCCTGGAGATCCGGAGGCGCTCGCCTCTGCTATGATCCGGGTGATTGAAAATCCAGCAATGGCCGCGACCTTCGCCCAACGATCGAGGAAAAAGTTCAGCGAGATCTACAGTGTTGCCAGACTGGTTTCCGATGTGGAATTGCTTTATATCCGCCTTCTCGGCGCCAAAGGAATATCTGTGCAGGGGAAAAGTCAGTCTGCCGATTCAGTGACTGTCCTATAATCCGACATCATGAGCGAGCGATTGATTGTCAGTCTGGCTGTCATGCTGTGCTCCTACATTATGAGCACGGTATTCGTATTACCTGTGCGCGCCCTGGCTGTCCGCCTGGGGATCATGGACTATCCGGGAGAGCGCAAGAGCCACAGTGTACCAGTCCCACGCATGGGTGGCCTGGCCATATTCGCATCGCTTCTGGTGGTTGTGTGGGGGAGCCTGTACTGGCTTCCTTACCTGCAGTCCAGCCTCCTTTCCAGCCGCCTGCATGAGAGCCTGCGTGCAATTTCCAACTATGTGGTCCTTACACAGAAACTGTACGCTTTATTGGCCGGAGCGCTAATTGTTACGGCGATCGGCATCCTGGACGATGTCCGTGGCGTCCGCTTCTCGCCTTCCTTGAAATTCGCGGGCCAGATAGCCGCGGCAGCTCTGTTGCTGCCTGCCGGCATCTACATGGATCTGTTCAGCGGGACTCCATGGATCAGCATGTCTCTTTCAGTCGTGTGGGTAGTTGGGATAACCAATTCGTTCAACCTCCTGGACAACATGAACGGATTGAGCAGTGGCATTGCCCTGATCTGCTCGGGGATCTTCCTGGTTCTGGTGATGCTGAGGGGCGAGTTCTTTGTGGCGCTCCTATTCAGCGCAATCATCGGAAGCACGCTGGGATTCTTTCAGTTCAACGTGGGCAGCGGCTGGATCTTCATGGGCGACACGGGTAGCCTCCTCCTGGGATTCCTCCTCGGCTCCCTCTCGCTGGTAGCCCGATATGTCGACCCGAAGGAGGGCTCCCTGTTCCCCGTAGTGGCTCCCTTAATTATTCTGGGTTTGCCCATATTCGACACCATATCGGTCATCATCATCCGCCTTCGGGAGGGACGACCGGTTTTTCGGGGCGACCAGATGCACCTTTCGCACAGACTGGTGCGAATCGGCATGACGATGCCGCAGGCGGTGTGGTTCAATTACTTACTGGCCTTCAGTATCGCGGCAAACGCGCTGCTCGTCCTGAATTCACCTTTGCTGGATTCTATCCTGGCGGTGGTGCAAGTCGCGGCAATGGTAGCCATGGTGACCATCCTGATGGTCACGCATGTACGAAACGGTAACAGCTCCAGTCCTTGAGAGTTGGTGCCCCGATGAAGGATGGTGGAAATTCCTCGCCTTCAGGCGAGGTAGAGGCTAGCGAAGTCGATACAGTCGATGAGAAAGATCGTCTCGCCCTTTGACTCTCCGAGGGCGCCCGCCAAACCCAGGGCTTGCGCCCTGGGCTGATCTGTATCGCCGCTTCGCGGCCCTGCAATCCAAGCCGCGCAGGGGCGCGACAGGAAAGCCCAGGGCGCAAGCCCTGGGAAAAGGCAGTGAGCAGCATGAAAGCCCTGTAAGGGCGAGACCAGCACACCTCAAACCCCTCGCCTTCGAGTCGAGGGTTGGTTAGTTCCTTGGCGGTGGCACTTCCGAAGGGGGACCACGAAGTTGCCAGGGCGCTCAAAGGACGAAACGCTCCTTATCGTGGCGCGCAAATATTTGGATGACTTGATTTCTAATAATAGATAACCTAGCATTCGCACTTCTGGAAGGTATACGAGTAACGTGAATCTCCCCCTGCTTTCAAACTGCAGCGCAATCCTGCTGCTTGCCCTCGGACTAGTCGCGCAGCCAGTGTCAGGTTCTGAAAGCGCAAGAAACGAAAGAAGCGCCAGAGCGGGTGCGCCGGAGGTATCCTTCTGGAATTTTGATCCTTGCCAGGGATTGATTGCCTCGCCGGCCCAGCGCACGCGTGTTGTCCGTGCATCGGCTGCTGTGCCCCAGCTGCCAGCCGTCAATGACCAGCCGAAGTTGAATCCAATTTACGCGCCGGGAACAGACCCGGCGAAATATGTTCCGGGCAGCACTGCGCAACCCTTCGGGCAGTTCGACTCTTTCAGCCTCGGAAAAATCCTGTTCCGACCTTCAGCCAGGATCTTATACCAGTACGATTCGAACCTGCTGAATGTGCCTGGCGTGTCCACGACGGCAAATCACTCCTTTCAATTCGAGCCGTCCATTGAGGCCTTCATACCGGTTACGGGAAATGGCATTCGGGTTGAATATGTAGCGGCATACAGGAAGTACAGCAGCTTTGACCTCTCCCGCAGTCTGACTCACGTCATTAATGCTGATTCTCAGATCAATATCACTCCGCTGCTGAGCCTGGGCGTTCGAGAGCACTTCGCACTCAGTTCTCTCGACACGCGGGAATTCGTCCCCGGGAGAGAAATCATCTTCTCCGATGCACCATTCAGACGCAATGATGTCGGCGCACAGTTGAGTTGGACGATCACTGATAGGAACACGGTGGGGCTGGACGGCGACTTGAACAAGATTTCATTCGACGGAGGCCAGCTCAGTGCCCCTGCCGGCACCACATTCGGGAATCCTGCTGATTCAATACCCTTTTACGACTATGATCAGTACAAGTACGGCGGATTTTATAGGAGGAGTGTCAGCCAGCGTACAGGACTGATTTTTAACGGCGCCTATTTTCGCAATCTGACCAAGGATCCCAGAGACATCGCGAATTCGAGGGGATTTGAAGCTTTGGTTGGAATTGAGACTGATCTGACTCCACTGACTTCTGGGCAGTTCAGCGTCGGTTTCAGAGGTGAGTCTTTTCCCGGTGCTCCGGGACAGGACTTCCGCGGCACCGTGTTTCGGGGCGTCCTCCAGAAGGAATTTACAGAGTCAATCAGGATCGAGCTGTCGGCGTCCAGGAGCACTAATCCATCCTATTTTCAGGGTAACGCGTATTACGTTTCCACGGGTGTCGGTCTGACCTACACGCAGGAGGTGGGCCCGAAGTTGTTTCTATCTGTTGCGCCTGGTTATCTGAGCAACTCATATCCGACCCCTCTGACAAACGGTGCAGACGTCCCGTCCACCCTGGTGGGCGCTGAAAACCGCGCGGACCGCTTGTTCGAGTTGTCCGTCGATGCCCGTTATCGGTTCACGGATTGGGTCGCCCTGGAGTTTTTTTGTGATCTGATCCATCGCGATTCGGCTCTATTTGCCTACAGGTTTACCAATTACAGTGCAGGAGGAGGCATTCTCATCGGTCTTCACGGCGCGAACAGGGGAAGGTTCCCCTACTGATGAGTCTGTTGAGCACAATGCTGAGATTCACTGTCAGAAAGGCTTGTGCAAGAGTTGATTGGCATTTTGGCGCGAGCGCCCGATGGGCACGCGCCGAGTGCCTCGAGGGAGACGATGCCGGTGTGCGCCGTCAACGAACAGAAATAAGACCTGAGCCTCCCCGCCGTCGGGGATCGGGCTGGATGATACTTCTGCGCTCCCTGAGTGCTGCCTTCGGTCTTGGGCTTGTTGCAGCCGGGGCAGGGAGCTCCTTTCAGGGAAGCTACAAAGTCGGCAAGCAGGATGTCATCTGAATCGAGGTTCCCGAAGATGTGGTGTTTACGGGTGAAGCGACCGTATCCGACAAGGGGACCATCAGCTACAACATCCTCGGAGAACTCCAGGTCGAGGGCCTGACCGCCTCTGAGATCGCGGAACTCATCAGGAAAGAACTGATCAACCGAAAGCTCCTGACGCAGCCTACAGTCACGGTTGTCGTCAAAACTTACAGAAGCCAGTCGACGACCGTTCTCGGAGAGGTCCGGACACCGGGGAAGTACTACCTCCAAGGGCCCGACAGGCTTATCGACGTAATTGCGGCTGCTGGCGGCCTGACGTCCGTTGCAGGCGACATAACCATCCATAGG
>DASQID010000758.1:0-4056 GCA_035631775.1 Acidobacteriota bacterium | reverse complement strand
AAGAAACGATGAGATACGCCTTGACCAACGACAACCCCATAAGCAGGCCCAGCATGAGTTTGAGTGCCAGCTGCTCGTAAGCCAACAGGACTTCGATCCCGGTTATCGCCAGCAACCAGATCCAGACAAGCACGAACAACCGACCCGTGCCTGCCGCATGCGAGTCCTCAACCGTATGGTTCATATCGCTCCTCTACTCCACTAACTTGATCTGGCGGACATCAGGTACACCAGCGGGAAGATGAACATCCAGACCAGGTCGACGAAATGCCAGTAAAGCCCGCTGATTTCAACATCCTCCGGCTTGAACTTACGCCTCGCCTGTCCAACCGCGATAATGCTGAGGTAGATGACCCCGATTCCGACGTGAGTCATGTGCAGGCCGGTAAGGGTGAAAAACGCTCCCCCAAAGAGGGGCGTCCCCCATGGGTTCCGGAAAAGCCTCACGCCTTCGTCGATCAGTCCGATCCACTCCCTCGCGTGCAGTACGATGAAGGCCACCCCTCCAACCGCGGTTGCCAGCAGCCAGCGCACCACGCCCGCGCGTTTGCCCGTTTTCGCCGAGCGCACCGCCATCACCATGGTCAGGCTGCTGCTCAGCAGCACAATCGTCATCAACGTGGCATTGGCAATGCTGGGCCATAGGCGGAACGGGGTTGGCCATTGAGGGCTGGCCATTCGCACATAACTGTATGCAACCAGCAACGAGGCAAACGTGATCGCGTCCGAAATGATGAAAAGCCACATGCCCAGCTTCTTCGAAACGATCGCATACGGGGCGGTGCCTCCCTCCCACGCCGAGAGATTGCGTGGCATTTCGTGTGTGCCCGTGTTCTGAGCATGCATGACTTCCTCACTGGCCATCAGATCCACCTCCCTGCCGACAGCAGGATAAATAGATAAACCCAGAGCCCATCCATGCAGTGCCAATAGATGGCACAAACATCAACGGCGGTCCGTGAAAGAAGATGACGGCGGGTCCGAAGGATCACAAATAGCAGCGCGCAGATTCCGCCGAGCAGATGCAGGCCATGTGCGGCCGTCAACAGATAGAAAAATGAACTGCTTGGATTCGAGGCCAGGTAGACGCCCCGCGAGATAAGCTCGCGCCAGGCAGCCCACTGTCCACCCAGGAAGGCCAGGCCGAGCGCTGTGGTTGCGTACCACCAGAAGACAAAGCTCCTTTCGTGGCTCGCGGAGATGCCTCTCCTCGAGCGCTCGAGGGTCAAGCTGCTCGTGATCAGCAGTGCCGTGCTCACCCACATCACCCGTGGCAGGGACAGTGGCCTCCAGTCGTCGGAGAGTCCTTTCCGAACCACGAGTGCGCTCGTGAAGGTCGCGAAAAGCATCATAACGGCGGCCAGTCCCATCCACATCCCGGTCCGATAGATTTGCGCGGAACGAACCGGACCGAATGAGTCGGGATGACTGCCGCCGCCGAAATCACCCTCTCCGTGGCCGTTGCCTGTCAGTCCCGGGCCATTTCCCCCGATTGAGGGCTTCGTCTCAGGCGGGGTCAGTATTGTCGTTGCCATACGTATTCTCTTGGAGGCTGTTGGTGTTCTTCGAGCCATGGCGGTAAGTTGTTGGAGACAACTTCAAAGACTCAGAGAACGCCAAGGAACGCAAAAAACTAGAATCTGTAAACAGTCACTTTTCCCCCATGCTCACTCCTTCCGGCGAGTTCTGCATGAGGTAGTCTTCCGCTGCGCCCGTGATTCCGTACTCATAGGGACCATGATGAACGACCGGATGCCTGCCGCTGAAGTTGTCGTGGGGCGGCGGCGACGATACCGTCCACTCGAGGGTTGTTGCTTGCCACGGGTTGTCGCCCGCCCTGGGCCCCTTGAACATGCTCCAGAACAGGTTGAAAAGGAAGACAAGCTGGGCCGCGCCGACAACAAAAGCTGCGATGGAGATGAACGTGTGGACGTTCGTCAGTGGAGCGAGGAAATTGACACCGCTCAGCGAAGAGTAACGGCGCGGATGGCCCACAAGGCCAAGGTAGTGCATCGGCATGAAGATCGCGTAGACTCCGAGAAAGGTGAGCCAGAAGTGAATGCGTCCCAGGCCTTCATTCATCATTCTGCCGAACATCTTGGGAAACCAGTAATACGTGCCGGTAAAGATTCCGAAAATGGCGGCGACTCCCATGATCATGTGGAAGTGCGCCAGCACAAACCAGGTGTCATGTAGATAAATATCCAACGGAGGCTGACCCAGGAAGATGCCGCTCAGTCCGCCGGTTACAAAAAGCGAGACGAAGCCGATGGCAAACAACATGGCCGACTTGAAGCGGATTCGGCCGCCCCAGAGCGTCCCCAGCCAGTTGAATGTCTTGATGGCCGAAGGAACGGCGATGGCCATCGTCATGACCGAGAAGGCGAACGCGGAATAGGGGCTCATGCCGCTGATGAACATATGGTGCCCCCAAACGACAAAACCGAGGAATCCGATTGCGAGGATCGCGTACACCATGGCGCGATATCCGAAAATCGGTTTGCGGGCAAAGGTCGAGAGCACCTGTGACGTGACGCCCATGCCGGGAAGGATCGCGATGTAAACTTCCGGGTGGCCGAAGAACCAGAACAGGTGCTGCCACAGGAGGGGAGAGCCTCCGCTGTGATCGATGATCTTGTCGCTTACAATCAAGCCTCCGGGAATGAAAAAGCTCGTTCCACCGATTCGATCCAGCAGGAGCAGGACGCCAGCACCGAAGAGGACCGCAAACGACAACAGGGCGAGAATGGCAGTGACGAACCACGCCCACGAGGTGAGCGGGAGCCTCATCAGGCTCATCCCCCGAGCGCGCAGGTCCATCGTGGTGGCGATGAAATTCAACGCTCCCAGAAGGGATCCGACGCAGAAAATCGCGATGGAGATCACCCACAGTGTCTGTCCCAAGCCTAAACCAGGCCCCGCCGCACTTCCCACCGCGCTCAGCGGAGGATATGCGGTCCAACCGGAAATGGGCGGTCCGTCCTCAATGAAAAACGTGGCCACAAGGACCATCAGCCCCACGAAAGTCACCCAAAAGGACAGCATGTTGAGGCGGGGAAAGGCCATGTCTTCGGCGCCGATCTGAAGGGGCAGAAAAAAGTTGCCGAATCCGCTTTGTGGCGCCGTGGTCAGTACGAAGAAAACCATGAGCGTACCGTGGAGGGTGAGCAGCGAAAGATAGTACTCAGGAGTGATTATCCCGTTCGGCGCCCCCGCCGGGGACAGTTTCTCGAGAAGTGGAACATGTGCCGCAGGCCAGACCAGATGAAGCCGGATCAGAAGGGATAGAGCCATGCCCAGGAAGGCAGAGAACAGTGCCAGCAGATAGTACTGAATGCCGATGACCTTATGATCGAGGCTGAAGATGTATTTGCGGATGAAGCCCCTCGGGGCTTCCTCCCTGTGAGTGAGTTCGGCCTGGTTAACCGCCATCTCTCTCCTCCATGGGGTCTGGTCTTGAAAGTTTCATTTTTGATCTTGATTCCCCGACGCTCTGAAGAGGAATCCCTCAAGACCCGACACCATTATGACCTCTATTGATTTGCTGCTTCCTTCTGGAGCCAATTCTGGAAATCCGCCTCAGTCATTACCTGGACGAAGGCCCTCATTTTGTAGTGGCCCAGTCCACACAACTCCGCGCAGGCGAGTTCATAGGTTCCGACCTGGGTCGCCGTGAAGTGAATCGGAATCACCATTCCGGGAACGGCATCCTGCTTCAGGCGCAGTTCACGCACAAAAAACGAGTGGGTTACGTCCTTTGAGCGAAGGAGTATCTGTACCGGGCGATTTACCGGTATACCGAGTGTCGCGGTAACGATGTCGTCCTTTGACGGTTGGTCGTGCACACGGTCGAGGCCGAGATAGTTGCCTGCAGCGTCGTCAACCAAATTTACGTGGGTCGGACCGAACTGACCGTCACTCCCGGGATAGCGGAAATACCACTGAAACTGCTGGCCGGTGACCTCAATCTGCATGGCACCAGGATCGGGTCCCATGAAGTGAATTCCCGCCCAAACCCGGTATCCCATGAGGTTCAAGCCGATGAAAAGGATGGCT
>DASQID010000757.1:0-2355 GCA_035631775.1 Acidobacteriota bacterium | reverse complement strand
CAGGCTGCGGCCCGCAGGCCTGCTGGCTTTGTTGCTCGCTCCTCACATACCACTCCGGGTATAGCTCGTCGCTCGCGCCTCGCCAGCGGGCCTGGGGGCCAGCAGCAAAATGTGAAGTTATTCTTGCGCCAGCCCTAAGAGCACGAAACGGTCTGTGCTTTACATTTCCAGAAGATCTGAAGATACTTCTGAGCGATCCCGAAACGAGGGCAGGCATGAACACGAAACGAGTGTATCTTGCGGCAGATCTTGGGGCCGAAAGTGGACGGGTTGTAGCCGGCTGCTTCGACGGCGAGAGGCTGGTGCTCGAAGAGGTCCATCGCTTCTCAAACGCACCCGTGAAGGTGCTCGGCAGCCTCCGGTGGGACATCCTCAACCTGTTTGCGGAGGTGAAACGCGGGCTGGCGGCTGCCTCGCGCAGCTACGGTTCGTCTCTTGTCAGTGCAGGTGTGGACACGTGGGGTGTGGATTATGGGCTGATCGCCAAGGGGGGAGATCTGCTTGGCAATCCCGTTCACTATCGGGACAGCCGGACTGATGGAATGATGGATGAGGCATTCAGGCGATTGCCCAAGAGGGAGATGTACAAATGCACCGGCATCCAGTTCATGTTCTTCAATACAGCATATCAGCTTTTGTCGGAGGTTGTGCACGCCAGCCCGGCACTCGCTCTTGCCGACAAGTTGCTTTTCGTGCCGGACCTTCTGAATTACTGGCTCACAGGACAGAAGGTCAACGAGCGAACGATCACGAGCACCAGCCAGATCTATGATCCGAAGTGCCGACAGTGGTCGAGGGACGTCATCGAGAAGATGGGATTCCCGGGAAATATCTTCGGGGAGATTGTATCCCCGGGCACAGTCCTCGGGCCGCTTCTGCCGGAGATAGCGGCGGAAACAGGAGTGAGTTTGTTGAAGGTCGTCGCGCCCGGGTGCCACGATACGGCCTCTGCGGTTGCTGCCGTACCAGCCCAGGGTGCCTCGCACGCGTATCTCAGCTCGGGCACATGGTCACTCATGGGTATTGAGAGTCCGAGACCGGTCATCAATGACAAAAGCCTTGAAATTGGTTTCACCAATGAGATTGGCGCGTGCGACACTGTCCGAGTCCTGAAAAATATCTCGGGGCTGTGGCTTGTGCAGGAAAGTCGTCGTACGTGGGCATCGCAGGGACGGGAGCTCAGCTATGATGACCTGGCCCGGCTGGCGGAATCGGCCCAGCCTTTCACGGCTTTGGTCAATCCCGATCACGCATCGTTCGCAGCGCCAGGCGATATGCCGGCCCGGATCCGGGACTTGTGCGCACGAACGGGGCAGAGGGTGCCTGTGAGCGAAGGAGAAATAATCCGAACCGCTTTGGAAAGCCTTGCCCTCAAATACCGTTGGGTCCTGATGAACCTCGAGGAACTGGTTGGACATCGGCTGGAGGTGCTGCACATTGTGGGCGGCGGCACAAAGAACCGGGTCCTCAGTCAGTTTACCGCCAACAGCATCAATCGCCCTGTGATTGCCGGACCCGTGGAGGCTACTTCCGCCGGCAATATCCTCCTGCAGATGATGGGCATGGGTGACTTGCGTTCTCTGTACGAGGGGCGGGAGCTGATCGCCCGGTCGTTCGAGACGGAGACCTTCTTGCCCGTCAACCCAAGTGCCTGGGATCAGGCTTACGAAGAATTCGTTCCGATTGCGCAAGCATGACGCCCTGCCACCCGGCTGGCGCCAGTCAAAGGAGGTGAATATGCCAAGCAAGGATGCATCCGAGTTGCGGAAAGAGCCGGGCCGTTGGATAGGGCCCTTTCCCAAGATCGGAATCAGGCCCGTCATCGATGGACGAAGACGCGGTGTGCGGGAGTCCCTGGAAAATCAGACCATGTCTATGGCGCAATCCGTGTCGAGACTGCTGACCGAAAACCTTCACTACCCGGATGGGTGTCACGTGGAGTGCATAATCGCGGACACCTGTATCGGCGGGGCAGCCGAAGCCGCATGGGCGGCCGACAAATTCTCCCGCTCCGATGTCGGCGTGTCGCTGAGCGTCACGCCTGCATGGTGCTACGGGTCCGAGACCATGGATATGGATCCTCTGATACCGAAGGCGGTTTGGGGCTTCAACGGCACGGAACGGCCCGGAGCCGTTTACCTCGCCGCGGTTCTCGCGGCTCACAGCCAGAAGGGGCTTCCTGCATTCGGGATATACGGCAGGGACGTTCAGGATGGCACCGACACACAAATTCCGGGAGACGTGCAGAACAAGATCCTGCGTTACGGGCGGTCGGGCCTCGCGGCGGCGATCATGCGAGGCAAGAGTTACCTGTCCATAGGAGGCGTCTCCATGGGCATTGCCGGCTCTATCGTC
>DASQID010000756.1:0-11894 GCA_035631775.1 Acidobacteriota bacterium | reverse complement strand
TTCCTGGCAAAGCAGATCTTCGACAACTGGGAGCTCTCCGGAGTCAGCCAGTTCAGCTCCGGCAGCCCGTGGGAGTTCGGCATGGCCAGTCTCCAGCCCTCCCGGTCCCAGAGCCTGACGGGCTCGCCGGATTATGGCGCGCGCATGCTCCTGACCTGCGATCCGACCGGGCCGCGCACCCGCGAGCAGTGGTTTGACCCAACCTGTCTCAAACTGCCCGACATCGGGTCGGCCGGCTATGGACCGCGCATGTACATGTCCAACCCTGGTGTGAACAACACCGACCTCTCGATCTACAAGAACTTCCCGATCGGCGGCGGCGACACCAGCAAGAAGATCCAGCTCCGGTTCGAGATGTTCAATGCCTTCAACCATCCGAATTTCTCCGGCGTCCAGAGCGGATTGACCTGGAACGTCGCTTCGGATTTCTCGGATTATTACGCAAAGCAGCAGTTCAATTCGTCCTACGTGCGCAACACCCGCACGGGCGTCAACCCGCCGACCGGCACGACCGCCTCGTCGCTGCGGCTTGGCCGCGCACTGGGTGAAGTCAACGCCGTCTACGGTCAGCAGGCACGCCGCGTGATCCAGCTGGCTGCAAAAGTCTACTTCTAAAACGACCAGATCCAACCTCATGGGAGGTTGCATTGGGGGGATTCTCAAACGAGAGTCCCCCCTTTTTTATTGGGGATTGCGGATTGAAACAAAGGCTGCGGCGAGGACACTACCTGTGCTCCAGCGCAGCAGATCATTGTGGATTGCGGGTTAACTGCGGGATCGGGCGGTGCGGATTGAAGCAACTACCAGCGAAAGGATCTCGTTGGCTTCCTTCATCAGCTCGTCAAGAGCCTGCTGCTTCATCGCGCCTGCCCTGACCATCGGTTCCATCCAATAGCGTGATCCATCGCACTCTTCTTCAACTGTCGTCATTTTTGAAATGAAGTCGGGCTGGACTTGGCGGCGACACGCAGATCTATAGTTCGCTCCCACGGAGGTCGCCGCTCGCAACCACTGTCTTCCAATGGCGGAGTTGAACTCGGACCTTGGTTGAGCACGACCTGGCGCACAAACTTTGCGGCAAAGGCCATAGTGCGCTGCTTGAACTCCTCCGCGTTCATCAATATACCTAACGAACTGACACGCAAATAGGTCAACATTGAATTCGCAAGCGCCCAATCATTGAATTAAAATATCAGTGCCATGACCTCCAATCCGCAATTCGCAATCCGCAATCCACAATTTTTTGCTGTACTGTGTGTCCTTTTCTCTTCCGTTGTCCTTGCGCAGACGACTTCGGCGCCGTATACGATTTTCGGCCGCGTCAGCCTTCCCAACGGCGCACCCGCATCAAGGGTGACTGTCAAGGTAGACAGGCAGGGTGGCGTCGGCAGGCAGGCTCTGACAGACGATTCCGGCCGGTTTGAGATTGGGGATTTGCCCCGCGGACGGTACTTTGTCACCGCCGAGAATCCGGCGGATCCGAATCAGTTCACCGATCCCGTCGAAGCGGAAACCGGACGCATGCCAGGGACCAGAATTCAGGCCAACGTCTATCTCAAGTATCGAAGCAAGGTCACCCAACCCAAGGAAGCGGAAGGCGGCGCCGTGACTGTCGCGGAGGAACGGCAGCAGGTACCGAAAGCGGCGCGGAAGTCTTTCGATCAGGCGATCCGGCAACGCAACGAGAAACAATTCGAGAAGGCGCTGAAAAGCTTCGACCGGTCGATCGAGGAGTTCCCCGATTACTTCCAGGCATTTGCCGAACGGGGCCATCTGCGCATTGCCATGGGAAATGCCGCCGAGGCCTTGAAGGACTTTGATCAGGCTCTCAAGATCAATCCGGGCTATGCGTCAGCGCTCCGCGGAGCAGGGCTTTGCGAGTATCAGCAGGGGAGGTTTGCAGAAGCAACGCAGCACCTGGAAAAGGCGGCGGACGCCGAACCGGGGAATGCCACGACCTATCTCTTCTGGGGCGTGTCCAGTCTGGCGCTCAACAGGCTCGACCAGGCGCACGCGGCCTTGACAAAAGCCCTTACCATCGATCCGAACGGCGCCGCCCGCGCCCACGTCTACCTCGCGAACCTGTCCATCAAGGAAGACAAGCCCCAGGAAGCGATCGCTGAGATCGAAGCCTACCTGACCGCCGTGCCCAACGCGCCGGACGCGGACAAACTGCGCGCCCTCCTTGACCAACTGAAAACAAAATGACGAATTACGAGAGAGTTGCATCCCCGTGTGTCTGTGATTCGTCACTCGTCATTCATGATAGAATCCGCCCATGATATGTATGCGTCACTTCGTGGTGTGCCTCCTGATGGCGGCAGGCCAGGCGGCCAATCCGCAATCCGCAATCCGAACCCCGCAATCGTCACAGCAGGACATCAATGCCAAATTCAACCGTGCAGCCGACCTGCAACGGAAACAAATGTTCAAGGAAGCCGAAGCCGAATATCGAGCGGTACTGAAGCTCGCACCCAAATATGCGGAGGCCTACGCTAACCTGGGCGCGGTCCTCATCCGCCAGGATAAATATCAGGAGGCGATTCAATCCTACGAAACGGCCTACAAGCTGGCACCGAATTTGAAACCAATTCTCCTCAACATCGGCATAGCTCACTATCGTCAAAAGGAATTCGAGAAAGCGGTAAATGCCTTCGAGCGGTTTCTTGCAACATCTCCGGACAACGCTCAGGCGATCCAGTTGACGGCATTTTCCTTGGTCGAATTGGGACGCGACGAAGAAGCTCTGGTTTATCTTGAGAAGGCAACGAAGACCACTCCCGACGACCCTGCATTGCTCTATGCCGTGGGACTGGCCGCACTGCGTCTGAAGCGGCCGATGGTAACCGGGGCGATTGAGGCCCTGGCCCAGGTGCCCGGAGGCCTGGCTGCATCCTATCTGCTCCGCGGCCAGGCAGCCCTGGCAAATACTCAATGGGACAAAGCCATTGCCGCTCTGGAAGAAGCCGAGAAACTGAACCCGAACTTGGCACGATTGCAGTATTGCCTCGGGCTGGCATTTACGAAGTTCAACCGCCCTGATGACGCCCGGCGCGCCTTCGAGGCCGAACTGCGCAGCTCACCCAAGGATGTCTCGACGATGTGGTACCTTGCCTACATCGACGACCAGGATGGAAAACCTGATGATGCGCGCAAATGGCTTGGTCAGGCTCTGGCAATCGAGCCCAGCTCGGCCGACGCCAACGCGCTGCTCGGAAAGGTCCTTTTAAAACAAGGCAAACCGGCGGAGGCACTGAAGCCGCTGGAATTTGCAGTTGCCCGGGATCCCAACGACGGCGACAAGCGCTTCCAGCTCGCGCGCGTCTATCAGCAACTGGGGCGGAGGGAGGACGCGGCAAAGCAGTTCGCCGAATACCAGCGTCTCAAGGACGAAACGCAGGAGAAAGAACGGACGCTTATTCTGAAGCCGCCCAGCCCCCCCGACAAGGATTGACGATTTACTTTTGACGATTGACGATCGAAAGGAACTCGACGGGTTTTCCAATCGTCAATCGTAAGTCGTCAATCGTAAATGAATTAATCACCTGTTCCGGAATTTCCGGTATATTATCTCCGCATTGGTAAACCTGCACTGCTACCCCGCATGCAGTATGACAATCTGGAGGCGTTGTGAGGCGAGTTGGAGCATTAGCCCTCATCGTGGGCGCGACATCGGTGATTTCGGCACTCCTGGTGGAGCGGCTCGCTGCTCAAAACAACTCGGCGCCCGTTGCGCAGCCGGCGACAATCGTGGTGTACTACCCGCTGGAGGGTTCCGTTTTCCCTCCTGAGATCATTGCGCCGACATTCCTTTGGCGCGATGCCGCGAAGGACGCGGCAGTATGGCGTATCGACGTGATCTTCGGGGGCCGCACTCCCCGCGTGCAGGCAAGGACAGCCGGCGAGCGGATGAGGATCGGCGAAATCGACCCTCGTTGCGCTACCGAAACAAATCAGCCGATTCTGACTCCTCAGCAAATGGAAACACACACCTGGACGCCCGACACTGGCATGTGGGAGACCATCAAGAAGAACTCAGTCAAGCGTCCGGCTATCGTGGCGATCACCGGTTTCCGGGACGAGTCCCTGAAGGAGGCCGTGTCCCACGGTCAGGTTACGATCCAAACCTCCAAGGATCCCGTGGGTGCCCCTATCTTCTACCGCGATGTACCGTTGATGCCCAGCGAGGGCGAGAAGGGGGTGATCAAACCTCTTCCCCAAAGCGCGATCGGTCTGATCAAGTGGCGGCTGCGCAATATCGGTGAACCTCAGAGCCGGACCGTGATGGAAAATCTGCCGACCTGCGCCAACTGCCATTCATTCTCTCTCGACGGCAAGACGCTCGGACTGGATGTGGACGGCCCGCAGAACGATAAAGGACTCTACGCCCTGATCTCAGTCATGAAAGAAGCGTCGATCCGCAACCAGGACGTCATCAAGTGGAGTTCGTTCCGCGGTAAGCTGGGAGGGAAGCTGCGAGCCGCATTCTCCTCTCAGGTTTCGCCGGACGGGCGCTACGTCGTGACCACAATCGACGATCCCGAGGCACAAACCAGGCAACGCGGGCGGGAGCTCGTGGATAAGTATTATGTTGCCAATTTCAAGGATTATCGCTTCCTTCAGGTCTTCTTCCCGACACGAGGAATTCTCGCCTGGTACAGCCGCGAAACAGGTCATCTGCAGCCGTTGCCGGGCGCCGATGACCCACGCTATGTGCAGACCGACGGCGTCTGGTCCCCGGACGGCAAATATGTTGTTTTTGCCAGGGCTGAGGCGAAGGATCCCTTTCCTTCCGGTGGAAAGCTTGCCGAGTTTGCCAATGACCCGGACGAAACCCAAATCCAATACGACCTCTACCGCGTTCCCTTCAACGGGGGCAAGGGAGGCCGTCCCGAACCCATAAAAGGTGCCTCGCAGAACGGGATGAGCAACAACTTCCCGAAGGTTTCGCCCGATGGCCGTTGGATTGTCTTCGTGCAGTGCCGCAACGGCCAGCTGATGCGGCCCGACAGCCAGCTCCACATCGTGCCGTTCCAGGGTGGTGAAGCCTGGCGGATGGCCTGCAATACGTCGTTGATGAATTCCTGGCACAGCTTCTCGCCCAACGGCCGCTGGATGGTGTTCAGTTCCAAGAGCCGCTCGCCGTTCACCCAGATGTACCTGACACACCTGGACGAGAATGGCCGCGATACCCCTCCGATCCTGATCGACAACGCCACGGCGGCAAACCGCGCCGTGAACATTCCGGAGTTTGTGAACATCCCCCAGGATGGGCTGCAAAGAATAGATGCCCCGGCCACCGAATTCTTCCGCGTGTTTGATGCCGCTGTGGATCTCGCCCGCAAGAACCAAGTGGATGCTGCGCTTGTCGAGTGGAAGAAGGCCGTGGATCTCAATCCTGAGGAAGCCAAGGCTCACTTCAACCTTGCACTTGCCCTGGATAGGAAGGGTCAGGTCGACGAAGCAATTGTCGAGTATGGTAAGACCATCGAAACTGATGCCGAAAACGCCTCGGCGTATACCAATCTCGCCGTCGATCTGGCTCGAACCGGGAAAGTGGATGAGGCCGTTGATTGGCTTACAAAATGCCTCAGCTTCAATCCGGAAAACGCCCAAGCCCAGAGCAACCTCTCAACCCTGCTCGTTCAGAAAGGCCAATTCGACCGCGCGATCGACCATGGGCAGAAGGCTGTAGATATCGAGCCTGACTATGCCGACGCCCACAATAGCCTTGGGACCGCCCTGGCCATGGCAGATCGGCTCGACGAGGCGATACCTCATCTCGAGAGAGCCGTCGCAATCGCCCCTGATTCTTTTGAGTACCAGTTCAACCTCGGGCGATTCCTGACAGCCAAGGGGAAATTCGCGGATGCGATCGCATATTTTGAGCGGGCGGTTCAGTTGTCTGGAGGCAGGGAACCTCTGAGCCTCGACATGCTTGCCGCAATGTACTTCGAGACGGAGCGCTATGCTGAAGCTGTGCAGGCTGCGAACCGCGCCCTCGACCTTGCCGTCAAGCTGAACAACCAGGACCTGATCACTGCACTAAGAGCCAGGCTTGCGATATACGAAGCCAAGGCTTCCCCACAAAAGTGACCTGGCCGACTCAACCACGAGCAGTTTGCTAGATTCAGCAGATGCATCACAAATCCCAATTGAGAATTGCAAATTGCAGATTGATGGTCGCGACTCGCAACCAACAGTCTTGTTTATCCTCTTGAGCGTGCAGTTTTTATTGAGGCGACGACAATAGCGAGGATGGCCTTCGCCTCCATCATTATGCTTTCCATTGCTGCTTGTTTTGTCTGACCGGCTCTGATCAGCAGTTCCATCCGGTAAAGGGATTCGTCGCACTCTTACTGAACGATGGCCATATTGGCGATGAAATCCGCGCGGGACTTGGCGCAACATGCTGATCGGTAGTTTGCCCCAACAGAAGTTCCAGCTCGCAGCAACTGCCTGGCAACGATAGAGCCGGTTTGCGATTTTGGCAAGGCTTCAACCAGCCGCACAATTTCGATCGCGAATCGCATCGTTCTTTGCTTAAGGTCACAGGCATTCACACACTATCAAACCGCCGGCTAGCGATCTGAGCCAAGAAATTCGCAATTTGCATTTTGCAATCTGCAATCCGGTCCAATCGTTGATCGTTAGTCGTAAATTCATTCGGCGGACATCACGATGAGGGTGGCGTCATCCTGAAACTCGCCGCCGCTGAAGTCGAGGAGCGCCCTCATGACACGCCTCTGCAATTCCACGGCACCAAGCTGACGGTTGTCCTCGAGCAGGCGGATGAGGCGCCTTTCGCCGAACTCCTCGCCGTCGGAATCCCTCACCTCGGTGACACCATCGGTAAACAGCACTATTCTGTCGCCGGAGTTGAACTCGATCTCTTTTTGTTCGTAGCTCCATTCCTGAAACACGCCCAAAACCACTCCACCCTCGTGAAGACGGCGATGGGAGCCGTTGCGACCCAACAGAATCGGAGCATTGTGTCCCGCGTTGGCGTAGACAAGGCAGCGTTTCTCGGAATCGTAGAGACAGTAAAAGAAGGTAATGAACTTGTTCGCGGCGATGTTGCTGCAAATAACCCGGTTGACTTTTGCGCACAGGTCCCTCGGCTGCATCGACTCTGACGCGAAAGCCTTGACCGCCGCCTGCAGGTTGGACATCAACAAGGCCGCCGGCATCCCCTTACCGACAACGTCGGCGATGCAGAGGGCGACCGTGGTGTTCGTAAATCTAAGAGCGTCGAAGTAATCTCCCCCGACAGCGCTCGCGGGCTGCCACGAACCGGAGATCTCATGCCCAGGGATCTGGGGGATCTGCTTCGGGAGCATTCCCTGCTGGATCTCCCGCGCCTCCTCGTACTCACGCTCCTGGCCGCGCATTCTCAGGTTCTCAAGGCCGAGTCCGATCTGTTCGATGACAGTGCTCAGGAAACGAATTTCCTCGGGATCGAACGGTACATCGGAGAGTTTTTCACCCAGTCCGATGAAACCGATTAACTCGCTCTTGAGCTTCACGGGAACCACCAGGCTGCATCCCGCTTTGCTGAGCCTGGTCCTCTCACTTTCGGGCAATTCCTTCTGCCGCGGATCAAATATAACGTCCATGTATTGGAGCAAATGACTGTCGGGCTCGAACTTCATCCTGCCGACAATCTCCTCGGGAATACCAACCTGGGCGGTCGCCCAGAACGCCTGGTCCAGAGGAGCGCGTGTGAAAATCGAGACGGAGCGGTTGTGCAAAGCCTGCTGAAGATGTTCCGCAACGCGCTTTACCAGCTGGTGGAGGTCAGTAGCCGTGAGGACCGCATCCGCCAACGCCTGCTTGGCCGCCTCCAGTCGGCGGCCCTTGCGCAATACTTGTCCCTGCTCAATGTGCTTACGGAGTATGTTGAGCAGACGATCGTTTTCCCACGGTTTCTGGACGAAGTCGCGCACTCCGCGTCGCATGGCCTCGACCGCTAATTCGACGCTTCCCCATCCCGTCATGACAATCACCGGAAGCGTGTTGTCGTACTCCATGATCTGCGACAGCAGGTCGAGACCTTCCTGCCCCGATGTGGTGTCGCGTGCATAATTTAAGTCCATGAGCACGATGTCGAAATGACGGGACTTCAGCTCTTCCATGAGGGCGGAAGGTGAGGACACAACTTGTGGTTGGAAGCCCTCCCCCTTAAGGAGAAGCCTGAGCGCCTCAAGCACCTCCACCTGATCATCCGCGACCAAGACCCGAGATGTATTCACGCAGTGCATAGTCATTTGTGGCCTGTCAAATCCTACTAGCAATGAGCGTGCCAAGGAACCCGCACCGTTAACGGATGTGGGGAGAATCAGTTAACAGGACGTCAAGTGTCGGCCGACTTTGAGTGTTTCCCATTTCTGGGATGCAGCTGTCCAATACAGGACAGGGGTCGGGGACCGGGGACCAGGGCCATGAGTTCGAATTCTCCCTGGATGGAATGCCCTTCTTCTCTCTATTATTGGGGCCTATCGATTCAAGAGGTTTCGGGAATCCCTGGTCCCTGGCCCCTGACCCCTGTGTGTTAGTTTGTTGACCACCAAGGGAGGCTGCGCATGAAACTCCGACTTCTAACCTGTCCAGTCGTGTTGTTATGCCTCATGGCTCTTCCAGCCCAGCAGAAATCAGCACTCGACTCCGGGACCTATGTCGTAGAGAAAAACGTGATGGTCCCGATGAAGGATGGCGTCCGGCTGGCAACCGATCTCTACTTCCCGGCACGGGCAGGCGCTCGACTTGAAGGCAAGTTCCCGGCGATCATGGAAAGGACCCCCTACAACAAAGACGGGTCAGCGGGATGGGCGGCCTATTATGTCGGTCGGGGTTATGTCTGCATTGCCCAGGACACACGTGGGCGCTACAACTCCGAGGGGATCTGGCACATGATGACCGATGACTCGCCCGACGGTTTCGATACTGCATCGTGGATCGTGAAGCAACCCTGGAGTGATGGCGGCTTTGCCACAATCGGCACCTCTTATCCCGGCGGCACCCAGCACGCTCTTGCCATTTCCAATCCGCCGGGACTGAAGGCAATGGTTCCGGTCGATGCTGTCGCCAATGCAGGGTATTTCGGGATGCGTTACGGCGGTGCTTTTGAGCTACGCTTCATGAACTGGATCTTTGCCATGACCAGTGCAGCGGGAAGTCGTGAGGCGCGCGATCCGGGCACTCGTGCGATCCTTGAAGACACCGGTAGGAACGTTCGTCAGTACCTCCTGAGCCTGCCACTTCGCAAAGGCATGACTCCGATTCACCTGGCCCCGGAGTATGAGGATTGGCTGGTGTATGCCATGGGCCACGGCGAAAACGACGCCTACTGGAGGCAGCCTGGCTTCGGCGTCATCGATCAGATGGCAACTTACAAGGACGTTCCCGTCTATCTGATCGGCGGCTGGTACGACTCATGGGCTCGTCAAACGACCATGACCTACATGGCACTCGCCAAGAACAAGAAGAGTCCTGACAAGGTGATCCTCGGTCCATGGATCCATGGGCAGCACACTCGCTCAGGCCACGGACAAGTTGATTTCGGCGCGGCAGCGGCAATCGATGGAATGGAGCTGCGCCTGCGCTGGTACGACCGGTGGCTAAGAGGCATCCAGAACCGAGTGGAAAACGAAGCCCCGGTGAAGATTTTTGTCATGGGAGGAGGAAGTGAGGCGAAAACCGATGAAGGCCGGCACCTGCACGGCGGAGTATGGCGCGACGAAAGGGAGTGGCCTCTGGCCCGCACGCGCTTCACGCCGTATTATCTGCACGCCGACGGATTACTGGGACCCGAGAGGCCGAAGGAACAGGAAAGCCGGTCTACATACGATTTCGATCCGCGCAACCCGATCCCCACAATAGGCGGGAACACCTCTTCCGCTAATGGCATCATGCTCCAGGGTGCATGGGATCAAAAATGCGGCGAACATGTCTGGAACTGCAAAGACTCGCTCCCACTCTCGTCACGGAGGGACATCCTGGTTTTCGTCACCCCGCCCCTCGACGAGGACGTTGAGGTTACAGGCCCGATCGACGTGAAGCTCTGGGCGTCCTCGTCGTCGCTTGACACAGACTTCACGGCCAAATTGCTTGACGTTCATCCGCCTTCTGCCGACTTTCCGGGAGGAATCGACATGAACCTCGAGGACGGCATCATTCGCGCGCGATTCCGGAATTCGCTCGAGAGGCAGGAGTTGATGAAGCCGGACACGATATATGAGTTTACTATCCAGCTCTATCCGACATCTAACGTCTTCAAGGCCGGCCACCGCATACGCCTGGATATTTCGAGCAGCAACTTCCCCAGGTTCGACGTAAATCCCAACACTGGAGAGCCTCTCAACTCCCATCGGCGCGTGGTCACGGCAACCAACACCGTCTACCACGACGTCGCGCATCCGTCGCACGTGATCTTACCGATCATCCCAAAATGATCGCCATTTGCCGATTGCGGATTGGGATTGAAGATGCGGCTAATCGATACTGATCCGCAATCCGAAATCCGCAATCCGCAATTGAGATTGTTGGTGTAGTATCTGACATGTGATTCTTCCTGTACGATTATCTCTGATATCCGGTCTGCTATTTGCTCTCGCGGCAGATGGAGAAGTGGCGAATCCTCCTGATCCGATGGCCTACGCCAGGGGCGCCGGCCAGTGGATCCTGTCCGTCGCGAAAGACCGGGATGGCGCGCTCACGTGGCCGGTGAACGATACCGACCGCAAGCAGCCTGCGTTCGATCTTTACTCGGGAATGCCTGGAGGCATTCTCCTCCTCGCAGAGCTAGGCAAGGAAGACCCGGCGGGTCCTTTCCGCCAGGCGGTTCCAGCTGCAGTGGCCGGCCTCGAGTCCCTCAGGATAGCCGATGCCTGGGCAATCAGGAAGGGTAACCAGATACAGGTTCCGTCAGGTCTCTATACCGGCATTGCAGGGATCGGATGGCTATACCTTGAACTGTTCCGCGTCACCGGCGAGCCGCTATATCGCGACAAGGCACAATTGATAGCCTCTCAACTGGTGGCACGCCAGACGCTGCTGGAGGGAAGCTCTCTTTGGGACGATAGTAACGACATCATCTCCGGCGCGGCCGGGACGGGCCTCTTTCTCATTCGTGCGTCAGAGGAATTGAAGGAACCGCGTTACCTTGCCCTGGCCACTAGAGCCGGCAGCTTCCTCGTCTCACAGGCGATCTCGACACCCACCGGACAGAAATGGAAGGTGAGCGAGTCCGACCCGAAATCGTATCCGAACTTTGCGCATGGAACCGCCGGAGTAGCCTACTTCCTCCTGCGTCTCTACGAGGCGACTAAAGACCAGGCTTTCACCAACCAAGGCTTTTTCTACGCCGCGCTCGGAGGGATTCAGGAGTTGGAGACCATCGCTGAGGTGGAGCAGAAGAAGAACACCTGTGCCTGGTATCACCACGAAGGCGACGGGGAGAACCTCTGGTACGCGGGCTGGTGTCACGGACCGGCGGGCACCGCCAGGGTGTTCTGCGAGGTGTACAAGGTAAACAAGCTCTCGCGCTGGACAAAATGGATTGATTGCTCTGCAAACTGGCTGATTGCCTCCGGAATTCCGGATCCACCAAAGCAGGTCGACGGCTACTGGAACGAGGGTATCTGTTGCGGCTCTGCCGGCATCGGTGACTTTTATCTGGACCTCTACCGTTCCACGCGCAAGAAGGAATACCTGCAAGCTGCTGAAAAGATGGCCGCGCACCTCGCGAAAGCAGCGACCCCGTCGGAAAAGGGGTATCGATGGATCCAGGCTGAGAATCGCACAATGCCCGATAGGAAGGACGCTCAGACAGGATACGCGCAGGGAGCCGCGGGAATCGGACTGTTTTTTCTCAAGCTATCTCGTGCTCAGCGAGG
>DASQID010000755.1:0-22971 GCA_035631775.1 Acidobacteriota bacterium | reverse complement strand
TTCTCCCGCACCTTTTGAGTTTCTTCCGGCTCCGTACCGTCGCTTACGGACTTCGACCAGAAATCGCGGGCCTTTTGATAGTCTCCGGTCTTGTAATAGAGATCGCCCAGATGATCGTGAATCACCGGGTCGTTCTTCACGAGGTCGACGGCCTGCAGCAGGTATTTTTCAGCCTTATCGAGTTCGTTCAGCTTATAGAAAGCCCAGCCCAGGGAATCGAGGTAGGCGCCGTTGTTTGGATCGATCTCCAGGGCTTCCTGGACGTATTGTATCGCCTCCTGCAGCCGAATGCCCCGGTCGGCCAGCATGTACCCGATGTAATTCAGAGCGACGGCATTCTTGGGATTGTCCTTCAGTATTTCCTTGAACATTTCCTCGGCACGGTCAAAGTCCTTTTGGCGCTCATAGATCGTTGCCAGCTGAAACTTCAGTCGTTCGCTGTCGAGCTTTTTGTCCTCGGCGCGGCGCAGCACCTTCTCAGCATCGGAGTATTTCTTCCCCTGCAGATACACCTGGCTGAGGTTGACATAGATGTCAACGTTGGAGGGATCCGCCTGCAGCAACTTGTTCAGGATCTCCGCGCCTTCCTTAGTCTTGTTAGCATCCGCAAGGGCCCGCGCATAAACGAGTCCGATATTCGTGTCCTTGGGATTCTTCTCGAACTGCTCCCTTCCAAGGGAGATCGCCTTGTCTAGTTGCCTGTTGACGCGATAAGCATTGATGAGCATGAAGAGAACGCGTGGATTCGGTGTCGCTTCGCCCTTCAGCATATCCTCATAGATTGTGACCGCCTTGCCGTTCTCCCCCATCTCCTGATAATCGGCAGCCAGATGCTGCTGAAAGACGACCCGGTTCGCCTTGTATTCCTCCGAGCCGCTGCTCTTGGTCTTCTCCAGCAGGCCGGAGAAAATCTTGACTGCGTCGGGCAGCTGTCCGTTCTGCTCGTAGGCGGTACCCAGGTAGAATTCAGCCTCGAGCAGGGCAGGATTATTCTTGACCAGCGATTTGAGGGTATCAATGCCCTCGGTTATCTTGTGGGCGCCGACCTGTGCGCGTCCGAGTAGTATCTGGACACTGGCATCGTCGGGAGAGGACTTCGAGAGATCCTGCAAGTATTTGAGGGCTTCCTCATACTCCTGAGTATCCACCAGCGCACTGGCAAGCTGCCGCTTCACGGTGGCGTTGTCGCCCGTGAGCTCGAGGAGCTTTTTATAAACGGGAATGGACTCCTTGTCCTTGCCAAGCCTTGCATAGATGGC
Organism: Acidobacteriota bacterium; assembly: GCA_035631775.1. Classification (GTDB taxonomy): domain Bacteria; phylum Acidobacteriota; class UBA6911; order UBA6911; family UBA6911; genus DASQID01. Next base: position 21,712 of record DASQID010000755.1, on the reverse strand, counting down.
TGCAAGAGCCGCCAGGCTTTCAGCCGAGTTCGGTTGAGCCTCCACAGCCTTCATCAGATACTGAATGGCTTTTTCGTAATTCGCGCTCTTTTCGATCGAATCTTTTTCCGACTGGTTTGCGATCTTCTCGTAGTGCTTGGCAATTTCGCGGTAGCCGGCGTCTACATTCGTTACCAGAGACTGAAACTTCTCGTATGCCTGGATGGCCTTCTCGGGCTCACCTAGTTCGAAGTAGGCGCCCCCAAGGGCATAGTAAGAACGCTCATCCGTGGGGGAAATGTCGCGCAGCGTCTCGAGTTCCACGACAGCTTTGCGCAGACCTTCTTTGGCGCCACTGCGTCCTCCGGAGCGGGAATAGATGTTGGCCAGCAGCCAGTGAGGCTCGGGATCCTTGGGATCAAGCCGCGCAGCCTCCTGCGCCACCTCGAGCGCTTCGCTCGGGCTGCCGTTCTTGTCCAGCAACTGCGCCAACTCGACACGGATGGCCGAGCTGTCCTCGTTGAACTTCAGCGCGTTGCGCATATCGCCCAGGGCGCGCGTCAGATCGCCCTTGTCCTCGTTCCACTTTGCGAGCGAGAAGTAATAGTAGCTCAGGCCGCGATTCTGCGGCGCTTTTGATTCGAGCGCCTTGTCGATGTCAATCGCCTTGTGGGTCTGAGTCTTCTCCTGAGCGTAAGCACGAGGGGAAACGCTGCAGGCAAATGCCAGCAAGGACAAAACGACATATCCACCATGCCGCAAGGAAACTGAATTCATAGCCTCTTAAGGTCCTTATCTCGAGGGGTTGAGTGAACCTAAATTATTGCACATGAAGCGACTCGTTTCTAGGGGCGCATGCCGGGGGTCGGGGGCCAGGAGTCGGGCGGAATCACGCTAGAGCGCTTTTCTCCTCATTATAGACTAACCTATCAACTAGTGTAGTTTCTGTCGTGAAACTCCACGAATCGCATGTCAGGTCGGGCCCCGGAGGGGCCCAAGCAAGTAGCCGGGGGCGCAAGCCCCCGGATAGGATATTGCATAATGCCGAGCCCCGGGAGGGGCGAAAGACCTTTGTATTCTGTGGGTTATCTGTCGCCCCTCCAGGGCTCTGGTCATTCTCGACAATCCCAACCCCGGGCTGCGCTTCGCTTGCCCGGGGCTACTGGCTGGCGCCCCTCCGGGGCGCTTTCGGCGCGATAAAGCACTTTCGCGACAGTGTCCCAGAAACAACTGGACATTCCTGAATGGCAAGATTAGCGAAATTGGCCGACAATTGCCGATCTCGTTTGGCCACTTATTTCTGGGACACTACACTAGCAGCCGCTTTGGTAACTCCTGACCCCTGGTCCCTGTCTTTTTTTTCGCTCATTTCGACCCGAGACTGTTAGAGAGGGAGAAGAAACGAGGAAGCAATCTGTTTCATAGACAAGAACGCCCTCAGGAGGTCGAAATGAAAGCGAAGAAAATGAACGTGGCCTGGGCAGTGATTCTGTGCTTAGGACTGTTGCTGACCCCGGTTGCGGCACTTGCTCAAAAGGGCAAGTCCGCATCGACGGAAAAGGTGAACTTGAACACGGCGACGATTGAGCAACTCCAGACTTTGCCGGGAATAGGACCCGCAATGGCAAGGCGCGTGATCGAATACCGGACCAAGGTGGGCAAATTCACCAAGATAGAGGAGATCATTAACGTCAAAGGGATCGGAGAGAAGAGGTTTCAGAAGATCAAGGATCGTCTTGCCGTTTGATGCCGGCTCTCGACGGATTTCTGCCAAAAGCCACCTCTAAGGGCTCGCTCAAGTATAACTTCACATTCTGCTGCAGGCCCCCAGGCCCGCTGGCGAGGCGCGAGCGACGAGCTATACCCGGGGTGGTATGTAAGGAGCGAGCAACAAAGCCAGCGGGCCTGCGGGGCGCGGCGGCGGGCGGGCATCTGCTTCGTTGCCGCTCCTCGACGATATACACTGAGATCGCCTGCGTCGCGGCGCCTTGCATCTGCCCGCCCCAGGAGCGCCGCAGGCGCGACGGTGCTCGCGCCAGAATGTGAATTTATTCTTGAGCGAGCCCTAAGACTCAAAGACTCTAGTATATATATTCTTTGAGCCTTAGGGTCTTGAAAGTGGCGTTTAGGATCCGCAAACACCGATCATTAATCCGAAAATATGATCCTCGGGTGAATGCGCACCCAGTGCGCCGGCTGGACAACCGGGGAGAGGAACGTCTGCAACTTCTGAGCAAGCGCGATCAGGTCGCCTTTTTCATCCAGCAGCCGGAATTCGGCTGACTCCCAGGATCCGGTCAGAGCGTTGAGATCCATTCCGTGGATTACTTTGTTCCTGTCGCCCTCCGAGATAACGATGGCGGGAATCTCGGACAAGAGAGCGGGCATGGGAATGAGCCTGCTGAGAAAGAAGTCGCGGGAGTGAAATCTCTCGCCCTCAGTAAGCGCTGCGGCGGCCTCAATCGGGAACTCGCCGCTTTTCACCCGGCGAAGACGGGCCAGGTGTGCTCCGCAGCCGTAATCTCGGCCGAGATCGTGGGCAAGGCTTCGAGCGTAAGTTCCGGCGGAGCACGTGAGCTCAAACTCCGCCTCACTGCCGCTCACGTCAGCCAGGATCAGCGATTTGATTGTTACTTCCTTGGTCGCGGCCTCCATCTCGACGCCCTTGCGTGCATAGGTGTACATGGGCTTCCCACGGATTTTCTTGGCGGAAAAGGGAGGGATTGTCTGGCTGACGACGCCCGAGTAGCGCGTCATGATCTCCTCGAGGCGGGGCCTGTTGAGTTGGGGTTTCGTGTCTTCTCCCGCGGGTTCACCATCGAGATCAAACGTGTCGGTCGCGAAGCCGAACCTTATGACGCCGCGGTAGACCTTGTCGGACGCGAGGAAATAGCTGGTCAGGCGGGTGGCCCGCCCCAAGGTCAGCGGCAGTACGCCTGTGGCAAAGGGGTCCAGTGTTCCGGTATGGCCAATCTTCCTAATCTTGGTGATGTTCCTGATCTTTGCCACCACGTCATGCGAGGTCCATCCTGCCGGCTTGTCGATGACGACGACGCCATCCATGACCACTTTCAATCCTTGCGGATATCGTCAAGCAGTTTGTCGATCCGCTCGCCATACTGCTGAGACGTGTCGGCCTCGAAGACAATTTCCGGAAGGAATTTCATCCTGATGCGCTGACCGAGTTCGTGCCGTATCCAGCCGGTAGCGTGATTGAGGGCGTCGAGGCTCTCATCCCTCTGCTTCTCGGTTCCCATGGCTGAGACGAATATCCGTGCGTGTCGGAGATCGGGGCTCATCCTGACGCCGGTCACCGTGACAAATCCGACTCTCCGGTCCTTCAAATCCCGGGCGATCATGAGGCTGACCTCATGCTGGATTTGCACTTCCATTCTTTGAGACCGGCGTGAAGATTGCATACAGCTCACAGTTTGCAGTTCGCAGTCTGAGGTTCGCTGAGACTGTATACTACTGCCAACAGCGAACTGCGAACTGAAATACACCTAAGGGTCGATGAATGAGACCTGACAGTCGATCAGCAGGTCAGCCAAAATGCTTTCGGCCTCCCTGACAAACTCCTGCGCAACCCGCTCCAGCACAGAGTTGTCGGCGCCGACAGTCACCGCCGCGAGCTTCGCTCTCTGCCACAAATCCTGATACTCCACTTCGGCTATGGAAAAGTTGGACCTCGCTCTTAGCCTATCCTGCGCTTTCCGAAGAACCATCCGCTTTTCTTTCAGCGACTGCGAGTACGGCAAGTAAAGCTCCAGGGTGCAGTAAACAATAGGCATGACTAGAGAGCGTGGCCGCCCGGCACCGTTGGCTACTGAAGCTGATGGCACTGGGAGGGCTAAGGGTCAGTCAATGAATGACGTTTTCACTTTGGTGCGAGCGCCCGCCGCCGCGCCCGGGGGCCAGCAGCAAAGTGCAAACGTTATTCATTGACAGATCCTAAAGAGAAGTGGGCTGAACTTTCTCAATGATATAGGCTTCGATGATATCGCCGATCTTGACATCCGAAAAATGTTCGAAACCGATCCCGCACTCGAAGCCTGACTTTACTTCGGAAACATCGTCCTTGAACCGGCGCAGGGATCCGATCTTTCCTTCGTGTATGACTACATTGTCGCGCAACAACCGGACTTCAGCATTTCTTCGAATAACACCGTCCAGGATATAGGATCCCGCAACGAAGCCGAACTTGGGGACTCGGAAGGTGTCGCGCACCTCTGCCCGTCCGAGGTACTTTTCGTGCGTTGTGAACTCCAACATGCCGATCATCGCATTCTTGATGTCGTTGGAGACGTTATAGATTACGGTGTACAGCCGTATTTCCACCCCTTCGGCATCCGCCAACTCCTGAGCTTTGCGCTCGGGGCGGACATTGAAACCTATGACGATGGCATCGGATGCCGCTGCCAGCAGGACATCAGTCTCTGTGACGGCGCCCGCTCCGCTGTGCAGTATGCGCACTTTGACTTTCTCGGTACTCAACTTGTTGAGTACATCGGTGAGGACCTCTACTGATCCCTGCACATCGCACTTCAGGATAAGGGGAAGTTCTTTGACAGTCCCTTCCCTCATCTGCTCGAAGAGAGCCTGCAGTGACAGCCGTGCCGTGGCGCGCAGCGACCTCTCGCGCAGCTTGGCCTGTCGGTATTCGGCAACCTGTCGTGCTTTGGTGACATCTTCGAACACCTGGAAGCTGTCTCCGGCCTGGGGCAATTCCTGCAACCCTTGAATTTCCACAGGAGTCGACGGCCCGCCGGCTTCGATGTTCACCCAGCGGTCGTTCATCAGCGCACGCACGCGCCCATGCACAGCTCCGGCGACGAACGAGTCACCCACGCGCAATGTGCCGTTCTGCACGAGAACGGTGGCGACGACCCCGCGGCCTTTATCCACCTTCGCTTCGAGAACCACGCCCGAAGCCAGCCGCTTGGGATTCGCCTTGAAATCCTTCAGATCCGCGACAAGCAGGATCATTTCCAGCAGCAGATCGATATTGGTCTTTTGTTTCGCAGACACTGGAACCATGACAATGTCCCCGCCCCAATCTTCCGCGAGCAGACCCTGTTCGGAGAGCGATTGCTTGACTCGGTCAATCTGCGCTCCGGGCTTATCGATCTTGTTGATCGCCACCACGATAGGAACATTGGCAGCCTTCGCGTGATGAACAGCCTCGATCGTCTGAGGCATTACACCATCATCCGCGGCCACCACGAGCACGACTATATCCGTGGCCTGGGCACCCCGTGCGCGCATGAGGGTGAACGCCTCATGACCCGGGGTATCCAGGAAAACAATGCTTCTTCCTTTTACCTCGACGTGATATGCGCCGATGTGCTGGGTGATGCCGCCGGCCTCGCTTGCCGCAACCTTGGTTTCACGTATTGCATCCAGCAAGGACGTCTTCCCATGGTCTACGTGACCCATGATTGTAACGACGGGTGATCGAGCCACGTGATCTTCCGGGTTGTCGGCCACAACCTGTTTTGCCTCCGCTTCCTGCTCGAAACTTATCACCTCCGCCCGATACCCGAATTCGCTGCAGACTTCTTTGGCGACATCGAGATCAAGCGTCTGATTGATCGAAGCGAGTATTCCTCGCGCAATGAGCCTTTGGATGATGTACTTCGATTTGATGTTCATCTTCTCCGCGAGCTCTTTGATGGACACACCCTCTGTGATGGCTATGGGCTTGAACTCCTCCGGTGTTGCGGGTGGACGTGGGAGTTCGACAACCTTGGCGACTCTCTCGGGCACCTCGACTTTGCCGGGCTTCTTTTTCCTGACTAGTCTGGTGGGAGCCGCCGGGCGGGCTGCCGCAGGTTTCTCCTCGCGGAGGCCCTTCAGGATGCGGTCCGTGATATCCGGTGTCACCACCTTTTCCGCGCTCGTACGCATCAGGATCTTGGTCTTGGCCTTCGGGATCACGATCTTCTTGGAAATCACGCCCGGATGGGCGACCGCTTCGGGAGGCCTGACCGCTTCGGCAGGCGGCTTAGGCATCTCGGCGGGAGCTTCCGGCACCGGTTCCGCAGGCGCGGCCTTGGCTTCCGGCTCCACCGCCGGGGCTATTTCAGTGATCTCGGCCTTGGGTGGTTCCTCGACGATCGGCGGAGGCGCGGCCGCAGCTTCGGCCGGTGCCACTCCGACTCCTGACAGGAATTCCTGCGCGACCTCGGCGGGCGTAGGCTCACTCGGCTTTGGCGGCGGAGCCACCACGTCCACAAGTTGAGCTGCTTCGCGGTCGAAGTGCTTTCTTCCCTTGCGCGGCGCCAGCGAAATCTTGGGAAGCTCCTCTTCGGGCTTCTTTGTTTCGGCGACCTTCTCAACCTTCGGAGCCGCTTTCTTCGCTTTCCTGGGCGCGGGCGCCTCTTCCACTGCGGCAGGCGCCTCTTTTGCAGGAGCCGCAGCCTTCTTGGCTATGCCCTTTTTCTCTGCCTTTTTGGCGGCATCCTCTTTTTTCTTTTCCGCCTCCGCCAATCGTGCCTGTTCGGTCTCGCGTTGCGAGGTGATCTTCTTGCGAATCGTCTCGGCAAAACTCAAATCGATAGTCGCAGTGGGCGAAAAGACATACAAGCCCAGCCGTTTCAGTTCAGCAAGGACCACCTGATTCTTAACTGAACATTCCGTCGCCAGATCCGCGACTGTGATTTTATCCATGGAGCTACAACCTCTAGGAGTTGACCGACCGGCGAACCGTGCCGTGATCAGCCAAAAATCTTAAATCAACAACACCCGCCTTTTCAATTGAGCGATTCCCTGCCCACGGGGCTTGTGTCCTCAATCGTTCGATTTCTCCTTACCGGATTGGCCAGGCTCTTCAGGAGCATCGGCAACATCCGAAGTCTCCGCCGCCTCCGGACCTGCCTGCGCAGCTGGCTGCTGATCACCGGCCGGTTTCTCCGCAACGGGAGCCTCTGCTTCAGGAGAGGGTTTCTCTGCGGCCTCGTCTGCGGCCTCGGATGGTTCCGGAGGCTTGATGGCCGAAGCCAAGTCCATCCCCTCAGGAACTTCTATTTCGACCTCCTCGAACAGATCGCCGGCAGCCTCCATAATCTTCGAAGCGGTCTTCTCGCCTACGCCGGGGATTTCTTTGAGCTTTTCCTCGCCCAGTTCCAGTATTCGCTCCACATTTTCGATGCCCGATTCACGCAACTTCTCGATCAGCCGCTCGCTGATTCCCTCCAACTCGCTGAGTGATGTCGAAGACGTAGTCAGCGACTCCATTACACTGAGCACTTCCTGCTTTTTCTGTTCCTCGCTCTTGACGTCGATCTGCCAGCCTATGAGTTTGGATGCGAGCCGGACATTCTGGCCCTTCTTGCCGATTGCCAGAGATTGCTGTTTTTCCTCCACGATGACTTCCATCCGCTTTTCCGTGGGATCGATTATCAGCACCTTTGAAATCTTGGCGGGATTGAGGGCGTTCGCTGCGTACTGTGCCGGATCGCTGGACCACTGTACAATGTCGATCTTTTCGCCGCGAAGCTCGCGAATGACGGAGTTGATGCGGGAGCCCTTCATGCCGACACAGGCCCCGACCGGATCAACGTCCCGATCCATGGAGGCGACGGCGACCTTTGCCCGGTCGCCGGGCTCATGCACGGCGTTCTTCACGACGATGGTGCCATCGTAAATCTCCGGAATTTCCATCTCAAAGAGCCGGATCAGGATCTGAGAATCGGTGCGGGAGAGGATGACCTGAGGCCCCTTGGAGACTTGGAGCACCTTCACGATCACCGCCCGCACCCTCTCCCCCTGCTTGTAAGTCTCGGCTCTGGATTGTTCACGCAAAGGGAGAAGAGCTTCGGTTTTGCCGATGTCCACAATGATATCTGGACCCTCGAAGCGCTTCACGACCCCGTTGACCATCTCACCGATCTTCTGCACATATTCGTTATAAACGTTCTGCCGCTCGGCTTCCCTCACCTTCTGCAGTATGACCTGCTTGGCTGTCTGTGCTGCAATTCTCCCCAGGACGTCCGTGGGCTTTGGTATTTCGACGGTGTCGTCAACCTGCAGGCTTTCATCGATCTGCCTGGCCTCTTCGAGTGAGATCTCCAGGCTTGGGTTCTCGATGGTCTCTACCACGCGCTTCACGGCGAAGATCTCCACCAGCCCCGTTTCCGTGTCAAACCGGGCATTGATGTCCTCGTTTGTCTTGTAGAACTTGCGCGATGCGGCCACCATCGCATCTTCCAGGGCCGTGATAATGACCTTGGGATCGATGTTTTTTTCCTTGCTGATCTGCTCGATCGTTTGTGTGATGATGTTCGACATAATTAAAGCCTCTGCAACCGGCCGCCTAGATTTCGGCGACGAGATTGGCCTTCTCGATGTCGGTCAGCAAAATCTCAATCCGCTTCCCAGGCGCAATCTCAAGGCCGAGACGGCCTTGATCCATGCCAAGGATCTTCCCCTGGAAGTTCCTCTGCCCCTCAACGGGAAGACGCGTCCGCACCCTGGCATTCCGGCCGGCGAAGCGCGTGTAATCCGACTCTTTGATCAGGGGCCGTTCCAAGCCGGGTGAGGACACCTCCAGGACATAGCTGAACGGGATGCAATCCTCAACATCCAACTCGACCGAGAAGCGCTTGCTGAAGCGCTCGCAGTCGCTCAGCGAAACTCCGTCAGGCTGATCAATGAATGTTCGAACGATAGAACGGTTGCCGCCGCCTTTGACTTCAACCAGTACGACTTCCATCCCCATTGAAGCGGCAACTTGCTCGGCTAGGGAGGTAATCCTGGCCTCCAGAGATTCGCGCCATTTCGGCTCTTGCCGGGCCATTGTCGACCCCAAAAATAAAAAAGCGGGCACTCGCCCGCCTTTTTCAAAGCTAGCAACCGTTTACTATACTATCACGGTTCGCAAATATCAATTGTTTCCCCGCCGCCAAGATCTGCCGCGAATTACCCGGGACAGCATAGCCGCAACCAATCGTGATCTTCGAGATTCTTGCCGTAATTGGAGTCTTGGCAGTTTGCTTCCAAAAGCCAACCGCCAAGACTCTAAGGGCATGCAGCAAAATGCCAAGTAATTCTTGCGCGTGCCCTAAGTGCGCGAAGAGGCGCGAAGGAGGTCCAGATTTCTTACTTCTTGGGAGCAGGAGTCGGCGGTGACGGAGGAGGCTCGATGAAATCGGAGTCCCCTTTGTTGAGGTTTGTCAGGCTTTCTTTGTCGGCAATCTTGACCGATTGTTCGCCTTTGACCTGGGCGTAAACGCCGTCCTTCGCCTCCTTGCCGAAGATGCAATCCACCTTGACTGCAGCTCCCTGCTTCAGGATGACATGGGCAACGGGCTTATCCAGACCATAAGTCGAGAGTGCGGCGGGATTGTCGATGAACTCCTTAACCGGCTTTTCCAGGGCATCCAGAATGCCGTTCACCGCATCCCACTTGGTCTTTTTCTTGGCGTCACCCAGGAGCCAATCTCCGGAGGACTTGGAAAACGTGAAGGTGCCCTTCGAATTGGTGAGAGTCATGGAATCGATGTCCCACCGTTGAAACGCCGCTAGTGCTTTGTCCCGGAAATCGGACGGAGTCTTCAGCAGCTTATCGACCAGATCTTTTTCGACAAAAAAATAGTCGTTGCGGGATTCGTCCTTCGCCAGGTAGAGCGCGGTGGGAGTGGTGGAACTTTGTTCTTTCTTGTCCTTATCTTCCTTCTTCGCCACTTCGGGTTTCGGCTTCTCACCCTTCTTGAGCAGCTTGGCCTTCTCCGTTCCGATGATCAGATGCTTGATCGCACGGTTCTTCCCAACCACCAGCCGCACATCCACTTCAGGTTTGTCGAAGCCCAGGTTCGAATACCCCTCCGGATTCTCATCAAAGAAGTCCTTCAATCTTCCGCTGGATAAGGAACTCAAAAGCCCGCTTACCGCCGAGGAGTCGGCTGCCCACCTCTCCTTCCCCTGAATCCACCAGCGATCACCTTCCTTGACAAGCTGTACATCGCCTTTAGAGCTGTGCAAGTCCAGCGACTGGGCCTCAGATTGATCGAAAGGCAGGATGGAATGGTTGCGCAGGTCGTCCAGCTTTTTGTCGAAGGTGCCGGCTACGTAACTGGCAACGAGAAGAACCTCGTTCTTCCCCGGTATGGCCGCATAATTGGAGCTGCCGGTCGGATTCTTGATGCCGAAATTGATCTTGTACTCTTTGCCGTCTTTGGTCTTGAACTCGAGAGCCGTTTGGGGCGGCTTCAACCCGAATCTCGAGAGGTCGCCCGCGTTGGATTCCAGCACGCTCTCGCGGCTCATGTCTGCCGCGGAGCCGGCGATTCGGTTGAGCTCGTCGGAGTCGGCATCGAGCTCGCGCGGAGAAGTGATTCTCCACTCCTTGTCGCCGGAACGTACCGCAGTGATGCGGTTTGCGGGGGAAATCAGATCGATCTGCTGGATCGTGCTGCTCTCCATTTTCCACAGGCGGCTTTCTTCCTGCTTGGCCTTCTCCCGCTTTTCTCCGCCTTTGTATTCGTAGAAGTAGAGATAGCCTCCCAATCCTGCGCAGATGACCAGGAGGATGATCGTACCGCGGAAGCGCATCTTATCTCCTCCGGCGTCTCCAAACGATGATGCCCGCGAACAGGACCGCACCCGGGAGAAGGAAAACCAGGATGAGGCGCAGGGTGACAATATCGCTCTGAGACAGTATCACGCGCCGGTCTTCGGGCGGCTTGGGCCTGATGGAGATCAGGTCTTCATCCTGAGCAAGCCAGCTGACCATGTTGAGAAACAGGTTGCCGTTACCCCCGGCTTGAAAGTTGGCGTTGACGGGAAAACTCGAGTTGCCCACCACAACCATGCGCGCCTTGACGGCCGGGCCGCTGTCTGAAGCGCTCTTGATCTCCTTGGTCAGTGCCACTGCGAGCGACAGCGGTCCCTTCAGATCGGATTTCTCGCCGACCGCGACCTCTCCGCTCTGCAGTGCCTTCAGATCGGTTTTTCCCCAACTGTTCGGATTGCTCTTGAACAGGGAATCCACCGTTACGCCGCTGACGCTCTCCTTTGCAGCGTCAACCGACCGAGCCAAAGGGAAAAACGTCATCTGGTTGAACCGATCGGTGATCTTGTGGGTTTCATATTTGGCTACCAGTGAAACAGCGGGACCGGCCCCCATCAGCTTCCCAATGCTGCTTACGTCGAGGATAACGTCATCGTCGACCTTGACGCCCCAGCCCTTCAGAAAGGATGACAGCGAGGGCGCGGGCGGAGCATTGAGCATCACCATCAGGCCGCCTCCCCGGTTGAGAAAATCATTCAGGAATTGCAGTTCCTGGGGGAATGGTTCCGTGGTCGGGCCTCCCTCGATTAGCACCTTCGCATCCTGGGGGACCTTGCCGTCGCTGGCCAGGTTCACAACATCCACCTTATACCCTTGATCTTCCAAGGCTTTCTTCGCGGCCGCATATCCGGTTCTCTCTGTGTCGGCAGGGTCCCTTTCGCCATGTCCCTGAATGAAATAGACCTTCTTTGCCTCCGAACGCTGCACTTTGATTATTGCGTTCGTGAGGTCATCCTCACGGACTTCCTCGGAGCGCTTCTCTACCTTTTCCCGCCTGTCACCGATTTGAGCGATGACTGTTCCGAATTTCAGTTGCGATCCGGTAAAGGGATTCTGGAAAGTCCCGTAAGCGGTCACATCATATTGCTTGGCAACATCCGGCTGCTTGTCCGGATCAACGAATTCAAAATGAACGAAGCGCGGATTCCTGGTCCGGTACTCGGTCAGCAGTTCCTTGAGGGGTGGATAATCGCCGCCCGGGAAAAACGCCTTGAGATCGAGATCCTTGTTCAGCTTGTCGAGAACCTGAACCGTCTGGGGAGCAAGCGTATAGCGTCCAATCGCAGTGAGATCGAAGCGCTTCGGGTGCCTCTGGCCGATGTAGTTCAACCCCGAGACGAGCGCAATCACCAGCAGCACGGAAACGACGTAGTTGCCGGCGTATTTCGTGGAGCGCTTGCCGAGGGTTCCAATGATTTGTTTGTAGTTGGCGGTGATTCCCACCACCACCAGCGCGCCGCCGGCTATGACGAGCCCCAGCACCCATTTGTCCCAGACGTTGGATCTCAAATAATAGACGGCCGCGCCCACCAATAGCAGGAGGCCCAGTGCGTCGCACTTCTGCAGGAATTTGCTCATTAGCCTTTCCACCGCATGGATTCGAGTGAGCGATAGGTCAGGAAAAGACCCACAAACGCAAAGGTGAGATAAAAGATCACGTGCGAGGTGTCGATTACGCCCTTGATGAAATCGTCCAGGTGGCCGATGACCGACAAATAGTTGAGAATGTCTTTGCTGACGCCGGAAGCGCCGGTCGAGAAAGATTCGATTAACCAGAGAACCAGAATAACCCCGAACGTGATCACGACGGCTATGATCTGGTTTTCCGTGAGCGTGGAAATGAACAATCCCACTGCCAGGAGAGCGCACCCATAAAGCAAGAGCCCTAAAAATGCGCCCAGGATCGGCTTAAGCTCGGGGTGGCCATAAATAAAGAGCGCCGACATCGTGATACCGCTGCTGAAGAACATGATCACCAGAAAAGTAACGCAGGCGAGATACTTGCCCATCATAGCCTGGAAGGTGCCGACCGGGGTGGTGAGGAGGAGTTCAATCGTACCGCGCTTCCTCTCTTCGGCGAAGAGCCCCATGGTGAGCATGGGTATCATGAAGAGCAGGATCACGCTCATAGTGCCGAAGAAACTCCGGCTGACGATCCCCGGAACGTCCACCGACTGAGCACCCTGACCGAACTGCCCTTGCATCATCGTGGATTGCACCACTGCCGTCAGGATGGAGTAGAAGAAAAATCCGGAGAGGAAGAGAAAGACCGTCAGCACCACATAGGCAATGGGAGAGACGAAGTAGCTCTTCATTTCTCTCTGCCAGATGGCCAGAACATTTTGCATGGCGAGCCTCGTTCGGGAGGTTTGTCGAGTAAGCAGGGCCCTTGCTTACTCCTTCGTGACAAGGTTAATGAAAACATCTTCCAGACTGAGGGATACCCCCTTCAGTTCGAGCAGGCCCCAGCCCTGAGTAACGACAACTGAGGCGAGGGTGCGGCGGAGGTCGGTATCGAGCTTGCACTCCACGTTGAAACTGACAGGTTTCCCGTTCTCGCCGCCGGTGGATTGAATGCTGACCACCCCATCGACAGCCTGCAGTTTCTCAAGCACGGCCTCCTTGGGACCGTCTACCAGGAGGGCAATACGCTCCGCGCCCTTGGCCTGATGCGTCAGCCCGTCCGGAGTATCCATCGCAACGACCTTGCCGTTGTGGATGATGACGACGCGGTCGCAGGTCATACTGACCTCGGGAAGGATGTGAGTGGAGAGTATAACGGTGTGATTGCCGGCGAGACTCTTGATCAGCGTACGGACTTCGGAAATCTGCTTCGGATCCAATCCGATGGTCGGTTCGTCGAGAATGAGCACGTCCGGATTATTCAGGAGTGACTGGGCCAATCCCACGCGCTGTTTGTAGCCTTTCGACAACTTGCCGATGATCCTGTTACGAACGTCGCCGATGCTGCATTTTCCCATGACATCGTCGACTTGAGACTTTCGCTGATTCGACGGAGCGCCCTTGATTTTGGCGACGAAATTCAGGTAGGACTCAACAGTCATCTCCGGATACACGGGCGGAGTCTCCGGCAGGTATCCGATGCGTTTCCTCACCTCGAGGCTTTCCTCGAATACATCGAACCCGGCAACTCGAGCCGTGCCGGCGGTAGAAGGCATATAGCAGGTGAGGATGCGCATCGTGGTCGTTTTTCCCGCGCCGTTGGGACCGAGGAAACCGAGAATTTCCCCTTTTTCCACCTTGAACGAGATGTCATCGACGGCCTTTCTGCCGTTATAAACCTTGCTGAGATGTTCTACCTCTATCACGCTTCCCTCCGCGCGAGTAAACAGGATCAATGGCTCGTAACGAATCAGAAATAATAGTGAATCGTTTTGACACAGTCAACCTGCGCTAAACCTCAATATTACGGTCACAGTGACCTCACGGGGCTTCATAGTGCCGCAACCAGATTATAGGGCTGGCGCTCCTTTCGCGTCTTGGCGGTGGCCTCTGTAAAAAAGCACCGCCAAGACTCAAAGGCGCAAAGTCAGGTGTTTCATCCTTGTCGAGGTGGCAAGGATTTGAACATTTGTAGTTAGGCACCAGGTAAAGCCGGGTCCTCACGCGCGTCTCGTGCGAGGCCTTGCGCCACGAACGAAATCATGACTTTCCCGAATAAAGCCAACTCTAATGAAAATTCGAGAAAGTGGTGTCAGGTGCTGCCGCCCGAAGGACTTGTCTTGGGTGTTTTTGCCTATGGAGAATTGGCGAGATCTACCCACGCACTTATACGTATTTAAGCGGATTGCCCCGAGCGAAAACTAGTACTGTAATGCGGTCTTGCGGCATGTCCTCGGGATAACATGGCTGCGGCTGATTTCATGTCTTTTGAAATCATAGAGAAATAAGCTGTTATCTCCACCAGCGGCGGTTGGAATGAGGCGGTTGCATTTTATTGTTGCAAAAAAAAGCTTTCTGTGCCATGTTGTTCGCTTGTTTTTTCGCGCCACCAAGTTTCGTCGGCGCATCAGGGCTCTCCCGTACCGCTCTCGGGTTTGGCTACGGGAAGAGAAATCAGGCAATTACTTACGGAATCTGTGCTTACGTACATGGTGTGGTCCGACGTCAAAATACCGGAACGTTGATTGGGCATCCTTCGTATAAAACAGGTGGTGAAGCTCCAGGTTGTGACGACGGATGGTGGAGGAGTTAATTATGAATGTGAATTCGACTCGTTCCACAAAAAAACTCCCGCCTGTTGAAACTATTTGTAGCCTCCATCTATCTAAGTAACTGAAACTGTTTCTCGGGTTTGGAGGCAGCGGGCATGGCCCCCCGGCATCCTCCAAATAACTGAAAAAGAAAGGGAATGGCTTCATTTATCTAAGGGAAAGAATACTCAAGTTTTCCTTCAGCGACGAGGCCACTAACCAAATGATCGAACTAGAACAAGAAGATCTGCTTGAGGATTCCGATTACGATCCGATGGATTTAGATCGAGACGACATCGATTCGGACGAGTTTCCGGGACTGACTCGTGCCAATTATGTCGATCGGGTTCGGTTTGAACGCGTTCCGGACGAAAGCCGTCCGGTAGGCAGGGGTGCGGAAGCTACCCCGTCGGCCGATCCGCTCTACATTTACTATAGGAGCATGAGCAAAATCCCGTTGCTTACGCGTGAAGAGGAAGTGTACCTGGCCCGGAAGATCGAATCGGCCAAGCTGAACATCCTCCGTTTGCTGTCGTTGACTACAATCAGCTCCTTCAAAGTCCAGGAGATGACAGAGGATCTTCAGCCGGCTTCAGCCGTCGGCCACAGTGTGCCTCCGCCGAGTTTTGGGGATCTGAAACGGGAACCCGAGAACGAGATGTCGCTGGAGGAACGCAACCGGCTCCGCATCAAGGAGATACGGAGGATCCTTTCCCGCCTCGAGAAGCTCGAAAGCAAGTACCGGTTGACCAGGGGTAGCCTGCGCGGCAAGTCCCAGAAAGAGAAAAACGCCAAGGATCTCGGCAAGATGAAGAAAAGCCGGGAGGCCATTTTCCTGGCGCTTCAGCGGATCGACTTTTCAGAGGCGCAGACTCATGCGCTGATTGTCGGGGTCGAAGATGTGCTGCGCCAGATGGATGATGCTCAGAAGACGATCAACAGCCTGTCGCGCAACTTAAACCGGAGCCACAAAGCCGTGCGCGAGGCGCGCGCTCGCATGCGCGATCTGGAGGCTCAGTATCTGACAAGCGCACCAGAATTGCGAAAGATCGTCGGCTTGATCTATGAAAACAAGCGGGAGATGGGACACGCGAAGGATGAATTCGTACGTGCCAACTTGCGGCTTGTTTTGAGTATCGCCAAGAACTATTCCTACCCCGGCCTGGATCTTCTGGATCTCGTCCAGGAAGGAAATATCGGGCTCATGAAGGCTGTGGATAAGTTCAATTATCGGCTAGGCCACAAGTTCTCGACCTATGCAACGTGGTGGATTCGGCAGAGCATAACGCGAGCTATTGCCGATCAGGGAAGAACCATTCGAATCCCGGTCCACATGGTGGAGGCAATGAACCGCGTGCTCAAGACGTCCAATGAGCTCACCAAGAGGCTGGGCAGGGAGCCGTCCGTTCACGAACTGGCAAAGGAGCTGAAGACCCCCGTTTCCAAGGTGACTCAGATCCTCAAGGCCGCTCAGGAGCCGATCTCTCTCGAAGCCAGCATCGCGGACAACAAGGACGCTGTCCTCAACAAGTTCATCGAGGACAAGAATGCGGTGTCACCGGACGATGACGTGATGAAGCACAATCTCCGCGAGGTCACAAGCTCCGCACTTCAGACTCTCTCTCCTCGCGAGCAGGAGATCGTGCGCATGCGATATGGCTTGAACGAAGCGGGGAAGGAGTACACGCTGCAGGAAGTGGGCGAGATGTTTCAGGTCACGCGCGAGCGTATCCGGCAGATCGAGGAGAAGGCGCTTCTCAAGCTGCGCTCCCCCTACCGCTCAAGCAAGCTGCGCGAGTTTGCCGATTTCGTCAGCAAGAACTGACGGTCAGACACTATCCGTATTTAAGAAAAGCCCCCCGGAATTCCGGGGGGCTTTTTAATTCAAGCTGGCCGCATTCCTACTTCACGGCTTTCTTCAGCTCACTTCCCGGCGTAAATTTAGGCACCTTTCGGGCCGCGATCTTGATGGCGGCACCCGTCTGCGGATTCCTCCCGCTTCTTGCCTTTCTCTTTGCCACCGCGAACGTGCCGAAACCGACGAGGGTGACTTTGTGACCCTTCTTGAGCGCTCCGGTAATCCCGCCGATGACGGAACCAAGGACTGCCTCCGCCTGGGTCTTCGTGATGCCGGTCTCACTCGCAATCTTGCCTACAAGATCTCCCTTGTTCAATGCTTTCCTCCTTTTGCGCGGATCTGTGACAGTGGATCGTGACCGCGGCCACTAATAGCATCGCGCCGCGGGGCCAGTCAAGCGAAATCCGCGCCAGTTGCGGCTTTCCATCGATCCGCGTCCTGAAAATCCTTGTTGGCGCCTTTGTGTTAGCGGTAGCTCTTTAGAAAGCCACCGCCAAGGCGCGAAGGAACGCCAAACTCCTTCGGTTGCGGCTATGCGCCTCCGAGCAATTCGTAAAATTCGTCGCAGATCTTTCCGGGACAGATCAGAGTCTGGTATTGTGTCGCTGATGCGGACAACGTCTTCGGAAATGGAGATTCGACAAATTCTGCGCGGGGAGCACCACGATCCATTTCACATACTCGGCGCACACGTCGCAGAGGTGGAGGGAAACACTGCCGTGGTAATTCGCGCTTACCTTCCCCAGGCCGTATCGGTGAAGGTGCTTTCCCCGGAGTTGAGCGCCCCGCTTGATATGGACAACTATGACGGCTCGGGCTTTTACGAGGCGGTAGTTAAGGACAGGAGCGACCTTTTTAATTATCGCCTCAAACTTACGGATTCAAAAGGAATCACGCGGGAGATACACGATCCATATTCCTTCTGGCCTGTTCTCAGCGACTTCGACCTGCATCTCTTCGCGGAAGGAACCGATCTCAGAACCTATGACAAGCTTGGTGCACACGTCATGGAGCGGGGCGGTGTTTCCGGCATTTTCTTTGCCGTCTGGGCACCCAACGCGAGCAGGGTCAGTGTGGTAGGCGATTTCAACGAATGGGATGGCCGCAGGCATCCCATGCGAGCGCGCGGTCTGACCGGCCTTTGGGAGCTGTTCGTACCCGGACTTGGGGATGGGACCAGATACAAGTACGAGGTTCGCTCCCGATCCGGCGACTACATCGTTCAGAAATCGGATCCATATGGCTTCTATGCCGAAGTGCGTCCGAAGACCGCCTCGGTCGTGTTCGATGTCGATCAGTATGGATGGGGTGACTCGGACTGGATGGCGGCCCGGGCGGAGAAAAACGGCTTTGAAAAGCCGATTTCCATCTACGAGATTCACCTCGGGTCATGGAGACGAAAGCTGGATCCGGGATACTCCTGGCTGACATACCGTGAACTGGCCGAGCAACTGGTGGAATACGTCAGGGATATGGGGTTCACTCACATCGAGCTGATGCCTGTGAGCGAACATCCCCTCGATGGGTCGTGGGGATATCAAACAACCGGGTATTTCGCACCCACCAGCCGATTCGGCACCCCGCGCGATTTCCAGTACATTATAGACACGTGCCACCGCAACAATATCGGTGTCATTATCGACTGGGTGCCGGCCCATTTCCCGATGGACGAACACCGCCTCCGCTACTTCGACGGCACACACCTGTACGAACATGCTGACCCTCGCCTGGGCCAACACCAGGATTGGGGCACCTCGATTTTAACTTCGGACGCACCGAGGTGCGTAATTTCCTCCTGACGAACGCGCTCTTCTGGCTCGACAAGTATCATATCGACGGTCTGCGTGTGGATGCCGTGGCATCCATGCTATATCTGGATTACTCGAGAAAGCCCGGAGAGTGGATTCCCAACAAATATGGCGGAAATGAAAACCTGGAGGCGGTGTCCTTCATCAGGGAGCTGAACACTGTAGTTCACCGGGAGCATCCGAACATACTCACGATCGCGGAAGAATCCACGGCCTGGCCGCAGGTTTCCCATCCGGTCTACCTGGGTGGTTTGGGATTCTCGCTGAAGTGGAACATGGGTTGGATGCATGACATGCTCTCCTATTTCTCCAAAGACCCCATTTACCGGAAGTACCACCACAACAGCCTCACCTTCGCCCTGATGTATGCCTTCACGGAGAACTTCGTGTTGGTCTTTTCTCATGACGAAGTTGTTCACATGAAGGGGTCCATGATTGGGAAGATGCCGGGCGACGACTGGAGAAAGTTCGCTAACCTGAGAGCGCTGTATGCTCTCATGTTTGCGTTCCCGGGCAAGAAACTACTCTTCATGGGCGACGAGTTCGGGCAATGGAACGAATGGGACCATGACAAGAGCCTCGAGTGGCATCTTCTGCAATTCGATCCTCACCGGAAGCTGCAGGCTTGTGTCCGCGACTTGAATCGTCTCTACAGGGAGACGCCGCAGATGCATTCGCTCGATTTTCACTACTCCGGATTCGAGTGGATCGACTTCGCCGACAGCGATAATTCGATCATCTCCTTCCTGCGCAAGAGGAGCGACTCGGAGGATCCGCTGGTTGTTGCGGGCAACTTTACGCCGATCCCGCGCACCGGCTATCGGATCGGCGTCCCCAAGGGGGGCCAGTACCGTGTGCTCTTCAACAGCGACTCGCAGGCATACGGCGGAGGCAACCTGGGCAACGGATTTGAAGTAACCGCCGATCCCATCGAGCAGCACGGAAGGCCTTACTCACTGAACCTCGTACTGCCTCCGCTGGCGGTGGTTTACCTGCTGCCCGCTGGTTCTGCAAATGCCTAGCCCGTTCCATGGACTGCGCCGGTTGGCTTTTAGAAGCCAACGGCCAATACTCAAAGCACGCCAAGGGTCTCAAAGAGCATCTTGAACCTGGCCGCCGCTCGCGCCAAAAGGCCAATTGATTCTTGCGCGGTCCCTTAGTATGAAATAGAGGACACATGCATCTGCGGTGATGACGGATCCACCGCGGGCGGGGCGAAGGTAAAGCAATGTCGAAGAAGCCGTTGTGCATTGCTTTTCTCTGGCACATGCACCAACCGGATTACAGCAACATGCAGACAGGGGAGCTATATCTGCCGTGGACCCGGTTTCATGCGGTAAAGGATTACTACGACATGGCAGCCCTCGCGGCACAAGTGCCCGGCCTGCGGCTTACGATCAACGTCGTGCCCTCTCTCATGGATCAGCTTGTGTCCTATGGTCAGGGGACAGCCCGCGAAGGGCACGCTGAGCTGACGCTCAAGAACGCGGCAGACCTGAACGAGCGTGAAAAAGCCTTTCTCCTGCGCGCATTCTTTCAGCTGACCTGGAAACACATGGTGCACCCCTATCCGCGCTACAAGGAACTGCTGGAGCGCAGGGGCCACCAGAACGAACGTGGTGAATTCGCCGATGGGCTCGAGAAGTACACCACGCCCGATTACCGTGATCTGCAGGTCTGGTACAACTTGAGCTGGTGCGGCCGCGAATTGCGCAAGGACCCGGAAATTGCCGCTCTCATCAAGAAAGGCTCGGGATTCACCGAGGAGGACAAGAAGCTGTTGCTCGAGCGCCAATATTCTTTCATCGGGCGCATTCTGTCGCTTTACCGGAAGCTCATGGAGGAGCAGGGCATTGAGATATCGGTTACGCCCTACTATCACCCTATCCTCCCACTCCTGTGCGACAACCGCTCCGCTCGGGAGGCGCAGCCGGGGATCCACCTCCCTTCTGAATCTTTCTCTTTTTCGTCCGATGCCAGGGAACAGATAAACAGAGCCCAGCGGCGGTATCAGGAGATCTTCGGCCGTGCCCCGGTCGGGATGTGGCCTTCGGAGGGTTCCATCAGCGATGCGGCGCTGGCGCTGGCGCGTGAAGCCAAACTGGCTTGGCTCGCCTCCGACGAAGGCGTTCTGGCCAACTCGCTCCAGAAGTGCGGTCGATGGACAGGATCTCTGCGGCCCGAACAGAAATTCAGTGCGCAGAGATGGGGACAGGGAACTCAAGGACCATGCCTGTTCTTCCGCGACCGGGGTTTGTCGGATCTCATAGGTTTTACCTACTCCAACTGGAAAGCAGAGGATGCCGCAGCCGACTTTCTCTCGCATCTGGTCAGCATCCACGACAGCGTGCCCGAAGACGGCCGTTACTATGTGGTGCCGATCATACTCGACGGCGAAAACGCCTGGGAACACTATCCGGAAAACGGCGCCGAGTTCCTCACGTCTCTCTACAAGGGCATCACCGGATCCAACGAGTTCAAGACGGTGACATTCTCGGAATACCTCGACCTGGAGCCTCACCGCCATCACCTTGACACGGTGGTAGCCGGGAGTTGGATTTATGGCAATCTCGCCACCTGGATCGGCCACCCGGAGAAGAACCGTGCCTGGGATGAGCTAGCGGCCGCACGGAGATTTCTACAGGACAACGGGAGCGGGCAAGCTGAAAACGGGGTCTACGAGAAGGCTTACCGCGAGATGTTGATCGCCGAGGGAAGCGACTGGTTCTGGTGGTACGGCGATGACCACCAGTCTGAAAATGCGGCTGAGTTCGACGCCCTATTCAGAAGCCATGTGAAAAACGTTTACAGACTTATGGGCACGGCATATCCCGCCATTCTCGATATGCCGATCAAAAAAGCCCAGGCGAAAGCTCAGTATCGCAATCCGGTGCATACAATCACGCCGCGGCTGGATGGGAGGGTGAGCGATTACTTCGAGTGGCTCGCGGCGGGTTTCGCCACTCCCGTGGGCGGGGACACAATGCACCGCGCGGAGAGGCAAATCGAGAAGGTTTTCTTTGGATTCGACACCTCGCGTTTTTATCTGAGGATCGACTTGAAGGATCTCAAGGAGGGGAAATTTCCTCCCGGACGCGCGCTCCAGGTGCGTTTCCTTGCACCTACGGAGTATTTCATCGACTTGACGAGAGACGAGCACCGGCGCTGGCACTGCACCACCGTGCGGGCTCTTTCACCCGACTTCACCACGGAAATGGGGGCGGATAAAATCATCGAATTGGGAATGCCTCTCCAAGCTCTGGGCATCAGCAAACCGGACCGA
>DASQID010000754.1:0-10391 GCA_035631775.1 Acidobacteriota bacterium | reverse complement strand
CGCGCGTGACATCGCGAAGAAATTGTCCAGATCAATGGAGGTCTTCTGCGCGTACGAAGGCTGGGAGATGGAGCTCCGCCCGGTGGAACCGGGATCTGCAGAACCGGGGTCGGACCCAAGGAAGTCTCTGTCTTGCAAGGGATAACTCGAATTGCCGCCATTGCCTCTAACCCAGTGTGGCGCTGCTGGGCTATACTCGGCTCTGCTTCCCTGCAGCATCAGGTCGTATTCTCCGTCACCGTTTTGGCCCTCGAACACCAAATTCAGCTCGTTCGTAGATCGGCCAAGATCGTTGGTCCCGAGATCCTGGCCAGGCAGCGCCCGAGCAACTGCAGCGCGCAGATATCCGTAAGAACCACATTGGCAATGTTGTGGTAGTATCAGCCCATGACACACACACGCAGAGAAATCTTGAAGTCGATCGGATGCCTGTTGAGCGCGCCCGCCATTCTGAAAGCGCGATCCACCCCAAGCCGTCTGCCGATAGCCTTCTCCACGCTGGGCTGCCCTGCCTGGGACTGGAAAACCATCCTCGGTCACGCCGCGGAGTGGGGGTATGCAGCCATTGAGCTCAGGGGAATCCAGGGCGAGATGGATCTTACCAAGCGACCCGAGCTGAGCGGTTCCGGCCTGGCACGAAGCTTGAAAGATCTGAACGCTCTGAGCCTGCGCGTTTCCGATCTCGGCGCGTCCGCAAGGATGCATGAATTCGAGCCCGCAAGGCGTAAGGAGCAGCTGGACGAGGGGAAGCGTTTCATTGATCTCGCTCACAAGATGAAGGTCCCATATGTTCGCGTGTTCGGCGACAAGATTGTCGAGGGTCAGTCCAAGCAGGCGACCGTCGAGCGGATTGTCTCCGGGCTTAGAGAACTGGGCGAGCACTCGAAGGGAAGTGACGTGCGGGTCCTCATCGAGTCTCACGGCGATTTTCCCGACTCTCCAACCCTGCTGGATCTGATGAAGAAGGTGGCGATGCCGGAAATCGGGATCCTCTGGGATACCCACCACACGTTCGTAATGGGCAAGGAATCGCCATCCGAGACTTTCAGCCGGCTCAAGCCTTATATCAAGCATACCCACATCAAGGACTCGACGGCCGAAGGCGAGAGCGCGCGCTACGTTCTGCCCGGAGCAGGGAAGGTTCCGCTGCGGGAGATCGTGCGAGTTCTGGTGAAGGGCGGATATCGAGGCTATTACTGCTTCGAGTGGGAGAAAGCCTGGCACAAGGAGATCGAGGAGCCTGAAGTTGCCTTCCCACAGTACGCAAAAGTTGTGGGAGGGTACCTGAAGGAGGCCGGCATCACCGCTTAATCCTCCAGCTGCCTGTGGATCGCGGCGGGGAGCGCGAGTATAGCCAGGGCAGCGCCGATCAGAAGATCCACGATATAGTGCTGATTCAGAAACACGCACGCAAACCACATGCTCGCGGTGTACAGCGCGGAGATCAGAATCCATCTGCTTCGAACTCCATGCATGGCCAGGACAAGCATCAGGAGTAGCGGATACGCCGCATGGAGCGACGGTATCGCTGCGAAGCGGTTCGGGCTCAGGTGGAATAAGCCGGACAGGGTCGAGCCACTAGGAAAGCCTACCGGCATGGAATGTTGAACTGCGGGCTGCGTGACGCCGTTTTCGTAGATCCACCAGGGTGGGGCCGCGGGATAGCCGATATAGATGCACAACGTCAGAACGTGAAGCACCGCGAAGGACCAAAGCAGCCGGCGGAAGAGCACCTCGTTGTGTCGATGCCAGATAATCAGTGTCGTCAAAGGCACAACCAGAAGCTGGGAGACATAGATCAGGTTGCAGTAACTTGTCAGGAGGCGTGCTGCACGTGCGACGCTGTGCCCTTCGATCCAATGTGTGAAATAGAACGGCCAGATCACGCCCTCGGGAGAGAGGAAGAGCCTTGTTTCCCACCGGAACGGAGGCTCGACTGAAGCCCGGCTTATGAGTGCCGCGCCAAACACACGCATCACGTCATAGCTCAGCCAGAAGAGTATGAAGGGCCACCAGTCTCGTATGAAGCGGTGCGGAGTATCCTGTCGCGCGAGACATGCCCATAGCAGCAGCAATAGGCCCAAATGCTGCCAGCCCAGTTTTCCCAGAAGGAACATCCCCAAGATGTAGACAACCACCGCGGCCGCGCCCAACCACAAAGGATTGCGGCTTGCGGATTGCGAATTGCAGATAGGACCTTCCTCCGGCATGGTGAGCAATGGCATCGACCTCAGTAGCGACGAACGCAGAAAAGCAACGGTACTTCAGGGGATTTTCGCGTCCGAAAACCGCAATCCGCAATCAAAAAACCAGCAATGGGATCATTCGTAGCGGAGCGCTTCTATCGGGTCCAGCTTCGCGGCCTTCTGTGCCGGCCAGACACCGAAAACCAACCCAATCGTGATGGACACGACCAATCCGGTGATCACCGCCCACATGGGAATATTTGCGGGCAAAGAGGGCACGAGTAAGATCACGACATAGCTGACAACTACGGCAAAAATGATGCCGAGAACGCCCCCCAAACCGGTAAGTGTCATGGCTTCAAACAGGAACTGGGACACTATGTCTTTTCGGGTGGCTCCTATGGCCTTCCGCACGCCGATTTCACGCGTTCTCTCTGTAACCGAGACCAGCATGATATTCATTACGCCGATGCCTCCTACCAGGAGGCCAACGCCCGAGATCGCGATGGCAATGAGTCCCACCGACGCCGTGATTTCATCGAACTGCTTGATGAGCCTGTCAGCGGTCGAAAGGTCAAAGTTGCTGGGCATGTTCGGCTTCACACCGCGCCGCCGCCGAAGGAGGCTTTCTACCTCATCCAGCGCCGTGGACAGCATTCCTGATTTCGCCTGAATCGTGAGGAAATGCTTGTCCTCCCATGGCATCATTTTGTGGAAGGTCTGATAGGGAATTTGAACTGCGTTGTCCCGCTCATTTCCCTCGCCCATGAAGCCGCCCTTGGCCTTCTCCAGGATCCCCAGGACTGTGAAAACCTGACCGTTGATGAGGATCTGCTTCCCGATCGGATCGGAATAGGGGAAAAGAGCATCGCGCGCATTGGGTCCGATTACCGCGACCTTCATGCGATGTTCGTCCTCCATTTCCGTGAAGTAGCGCCCGTCGCCGATGCGCAGATTGCTGACTGAGGCAAAGTTGGCAGGAACACCATTAAAATTAAACTGCCGCAGGATGTTCTGCTGATATTGGATCTTGACCCGTGTGTTCCAGGGAATGCCCTCCCAGGCAACATCCTCAACCGCCGGACACCCCTGCTTAATCGCCAGCGCATCTTCCGGATTCAGGGGCTTCCGAAGCCACTCTTCCCTCGGCCGACGCCCAAAGGAAGGGCCCATCCCCAGGTGGAAGGCGAAGATGTTGTTGACCCCGAAGTCCTCTACGAAGGCAATGATGTTCTGTCTCATCCCGGTGAGGATCGAAGCGATGACGATGACCGTCAGAACGCCGATGATAATTCCCAGAATGGTCAGGAACGATCGAAACTTGTGAGCCAGCAGCGTTTGCAGCGCCATGGCCAGGTTCTCACGGTACTGGAAGGTTTGCATCTTCGTCAATCCCTGGAAAGTGCAACAATCGGATCCAGCTTCGCCGCCTTGTGAGCCGGGTAGATTCCTGAAATGAGGCCGATTCCGCCGGAGGTAACCAGCGCAAGTAGAATGTACCCAATTGTTATGGTCATCGGAATCGGTGTTGTCGACCTGATCACCATACTCAGGCCGTACGCAAGCAGCAACCCAAAGACGCCGCCGAAGGAAGACAAGAGCGCCGATTCGATCAGGAACTGGAGCATGATGTCCTTCCGCCGGGCCCCCACGGCCTTGCGCATGCCCACTTCCTTAGTCCGCTCGGTCACCGTGACCAGCATGATGTTCATGATCACAATTCCGCCCACCACAAGAGAGATCAGCGTGATGGGAGTAACCACAGCGGCAATTGCGCCGGTGAACTGGCCCACCGATTGCTGTATGGCTTCGCTTGCCAGGATATCGAAATCGTCCTCCTGGTTAGGCCTCAGTTTGTGCCGCCCCCTCATGATTACGCGGACTTTGTCCTGGGTGCCCACCATTGATTCTGCGGACGGCGCTTTAATACGCATCTCGATGGAGCGTCGAGTGCCGTACTTTTTGAGCCATACCGTGTAGGGGATGTAGATGTTAGTGTCCAACGACTGCCCGAAGAAGCTGCCGTTGCGCTTTTCGACCCCAAGAATTGTGAACGGTTCGCCGCCAACCTTAATTTCCTTACCCACGACATCGATTGGTCCGAACAACTGGTCCCGGATGTCGGCCCCGATGATGGCAGCGTAGCGGGCATGCTCAACATCGAAGTTGGCAAGAAAACGTCCTTCTTCAACGTCGATTTGCTGGATTTTGGGCAGGTCGGCACTTACTCCCTGAACGTTGGCATCATAAAATATCTTGCTTCCGACCTTTACGTCAGCCCGGTTGCGAAGCATCGGCGTAACCGCTTCGCAGTCGTCGCAATTCTTCTCGACCGCCCGCAGATCGTCTGAATGGAGTACTTTGTTGCGCTTGCTCAGCTTCTCCCATTCCTCATATGTGAGATTGATCCGTGCGACCCGCGCCACGATAAATGTGTTACTGCCGAACGTGGACACCAATCGATCCTTGACGTAGTACTCCAGACCTTCGATGGCACCCCCCACGGTTACTACCGAGGCCACCCCGATAATGACGCCAAGCAGTGTGAGTACGGACCGCAGCTTGTGGGACCAGACGGAGTCCACGGCGATCTTGAAGGCTTCCCATGTTGCCGCCAGCGATCGCAGGCGAATGCGGGGATGCGAATGTGGAATTGGAAGTTCGAGATCCGCGACAGTCGTTGCACTCATAGATTCAAACCAAAAAACACACCATGATCACATCGGCCAATCGACGCAGGTTAATACGGGGAACCAGGCTAAAAAGTTCTAATTCCTTTCGGATAATTCCTCTCTCTACAGGGGGACAAGGCTGCCTGCCACGATCCCACAACTTACATTCTTATAGACAACAGTCCAGTAAAAATGTTCACCGGAAACCCGAGGCAAAGGCTATCGAGAGGCGATTGCTCCTTGCGGCTTCTTGACCTCCTCCGGCTTAGGTTTGGCCGCAGGCACCCCGGGCCGGGAAGCAGAGGTGCCTTTGCCGGAACCGGCCTGCCGCCCCTTTGTCTTCTTCGATTCTATGGAGGGGTGCGATAACGAGGTATTGAGTCTCGCGGAGGGTATTCGCATAGAGCGGAGTCGAGTGCTTGTCTGCGATGCCGAGGATCCGGGGATATAAATCCATTTGCCGACTTGGAGAGGTTTTGGTGTTATCCCCTTGTTGGCCCTCAGAATCTGGGCAACGGTCAGGTTATTGCGCGCGGCTATGGCATAAAGGGTGTCGCCGGCACGGATCCGGTACCTTCCCGCATCCTGTGGCTGGGGCTTGAATTTCACAGCGGGGAGCTCGGCGATCTTTTGCAGGCTGTCCGGTCCTGTAATGCCCGTCGGCACCTTCAGCTGGAAGCTCGCATAGTCAGGAGGCGTCGAAAGCCCCCGCAGTGCGGGATTGAGCTGCTTTAAATCCTCCAGCGTTATATTCAAGATGCGGGCAGCGGCCCTGAGATCGATCGCTTTGGAAACGGGCACCTGTTCATATGCTTGAGGAGGCTCGAGTTCCTTGGGAAGACCGTATTTTTCAGGATTGTGTGCCAGTATTATGCTCGCCATTATTAGTGGAACGTGGTTCTTAGTCTCGGCGGGGAAATTCCTGCGGCGCAATTCTGTAATTTCCCAGAAGTCTTTCAGGCCGCTCCGCTCCATCAGGCGCTGTACTTTGCCCTCACCCCAGTTGTACGCGGCGAGCACGAGGTTCCAGTCCTTGAACATGGCGTAGAGGTCCCTCAGGTAGCGCGCCGCAGCGCGGGTGGACTTTTCCGGGTCCGAACGCTCATCGACATAGCCGTTCACTTTGAGACCGTAATTACGGGCCGTATCCCTTTCGAATTGCCAGATTCCCTTGGCCTGAGCACGTGACAGCGCGTTGGTTTTAAACAAACTCTCGACCTGGGCGAGATACATGATATCGAGCGGGATTGATTCCTCCCGGAAAATCCGCTCTATCATGTCCCGATAGCGTCCGGAACGCGTGAAGCCGTCGACGAAGTATTTTCTCCCTTTGTTTAGCCAGAAGTTAAGAGACTTCAACACTTTGTCGTTAAGAACGACCGGGATGTCATAGCTTGTGCTTTCCAGATCGGCAGCAACCGCGTCCTGGAGCGACGGATCAACTTTTATGGGAATGAGGTCGAGCTTGTCCAGTTCGTCGACGACCGCTCCCTCGGACTGGTCTTCGGATTCATCAGGAGGGCGCAAATAGCGTGATTCATCCTGCTGGATACGATGAATGAGATCCTGGAAGAAGCGATTGAGGACCGGCGTCGAATTCAGATCGTAGTCGGAGTGCAGGAGCAGATCGAGTGCGGAGTCGAATGCCGCTCTCGCCTTGGCTGACTCCCCAGCTTTGATGAGCTTGGAGCCCTCCTGGTACTTTAGCTGAGAGCTGTTCATGATGTCCAATATCCCCTGCGGGATATCGGGATCATTGAATGGATTGGAATTGACCTCACCGGCACGCTTCCCGGCCTCGATGGATCCGGGAGCTGCCGCGACGGCCACAGGTTCGGATTGGGGCAGGGCTCTCGCAGGCGCGAAAAGAGCGTACAACACTATAAAAGCGGGACCGGCCAAGGACCGATTCATATTTGCAGCAAAGCAGCTTACTTTTTGATCTCAGGAACCGGCGGGATGCGGCCGGTTGCCATCAACGCCTTCGCTTCGGGTAGCACTTCAAGAGCCTTCAGGACTTGGGTGTCGCCCTGAATTGCAACTTTGAAGCCTTCCTGCAGTCCGAAGGAAGAAGTGTAGACTTCCTGCTTAATGCGTCTCTTGATGTAATCGACATTGGTCTGGATATCTTCATCGGTGAAGTCCAGCTTGCGATTGCGCAGGAACTCTTTGAAATCCTCGAGAATCGCGTCGGTGATCTCGAACCTGGGGATCACTTTCGGAACTTTTGCTGCGGGCGTTGTGACTTCCTCGCTCTTTAGAGGGAGCTGAAAATTGCTGGCCGCCGGCACTTGCCCCGAGGTTAGGCGCCGCGCGTATTCGAAGAATATATCCTTGGAAGTCAGAAGCGCCTCGAAACGATTGAGTTCGCGCATTGGGATCATGACGTCAGGCGTGATCCCACCGCCACCGTAGACCTTGCGTCCGCTGTCGGTATACTTTATCTCCGCTTTGCCCGCTGGGGGTGTTCCGCTGTTCATGTAGTAGTATTCGAATGCGGAGCCTGAATAGTCGCGCTGTATCAGCCGCCCGCTTGGCGTGTAATATTTCGCGGTGGTCAACGCCATTCCCGTGTCGTTCTCGAGGGTATAAACCGATTGAACAAGACCCTTGCCGAAGCTTGTCTCCCCGACGATCAGGGCACGGTCATGGTCCTGCAGCGCACCCGCGACGATCTCTGAGGCGCTGGCGCTGTGCTTGTTGATCAAGACCACCAGAGGCACACGCACTTTTTCCAGGCTGGGTGCGCGATAACTCCGCGCAGAACCCTCCATCCGGCCCTTGGTCGAAACGATCATCTCGCTTCGAGGCACGAAGAAATCGGCCACATCGATCGCCTGATTCAGCAGACCGCCGGGATTATCTCTCAAGTCGAGTATTAGTCCGTTGAGGTTGCCCTCGTCCAGCTTCTTGAGTTTCTCGCGCAGTTCATCCGCGGTCGACTCGGAGAAACGGTCGATCTTGATGTAACCGATGCCCGGTTTTACTTCGAAAGCATATGGGACGGTTATGATCGGGATCTCATCGCGCTCCACCTTGAACTGCAAGGGATCCCGAATCCCGGGTCGTTCCACCGTGATGTTCACCGTTGTTCCCCGGGGACCACGAAGGTGATTCACCACCTCATCAGATGTCCAGTCGTCGATGGATTCGCTTTCGATCTTGGTGATGACATCTCCTGCACGAAGGCCGCGCTTCTGTGCCGGGGACCCGATTGCCGGAGGCTCGACGATGACTACGCGGCCGCGATCACGGAGGAGCGGTCTCACCCGGATTCCAAGCCCAAAGTACTTGCTATGCTGTTCTTCGCGAAGACGGGAGAACTCTTTGGGATCAAAAAAGCTGGAGTGCGGGTCGAGTGCACGGAGCATGCCCTTGATTGCGCTGTAGACCAGCTTGTCCGCGCCCACGTCGTCCACGTAGTTCTTTTGGATTAAGTCCAGCGCTTCCGTGAAATTGCTTAGAAACTCATTCGGGGAAGTCTGAGCCGTATTGGATCCGGCGGCGACGCTGCTTCCCATGAAGCCACCCACAAGGGAGGAGGTAAGTATCACGACAGCTACCAGTATCGTAAATCTATGTTTCATAAACGGATGGCTCCAAGTGCAATTTGTTCAAAGTTTTGTAAGTATAGCATGCGTGCCGCACCCTGGCAAGACAAGATGCTGCGCTTACGTAGCGGGCATGCCCAGGTTCCCCCGCAGCCCCCCCATTCAACATGGCGGCGAATCACTCAGAAAACAGGATTTCCAGACCAGGTTGCCCCTTACCCTGCGTTGCTTGACTTCGCCGAAACCCTAATTTAGACTTTGAAAACCTGACAAATGGTTCGCGCCGTCGACCAGGAAAGTAGGTAGCAGTATGGGATCGTTGGGAATGCAGGAAATTATCGTAATTTTCGTGTTGGCGCTCATCATTTTTGGCCCTCGCAAGTTGCCGGAACTCGGTAAGACGCTGGGAAAGGGGCTGGCGGAGTTCAAGAAGGCTTCCAATGAACTGAAGCAGACATGGGAAGACGAAGTGCGGCTAGAGAAGGAAAAAGAAACCATGTCGAGTATCCTGAAGGATACCTCCAGCAGCGTGTCCGATGTCCTTAAGGACAGCTCCCCCGGGTCGAAAGAGATTCAATGAAGGATGCCCCTACGGAGCTCGAGCCAGATACCGATGAGCAGGAGCCTGAGGAAGAATCCGGGAAGATGTCATTCCTGGAACACCTCGATGAGCTGCGCAAGCGCCTCCTGCACATTGTGGCCTACATAGGGTTGGGTTTCGTCGCCAGCTTTCTTTTTGTCAAGCAGATCTATCATTTCATCTCCCTTCCCATAACCAAAGCCCTGCCAGCGGGCCTCAAGCTCGCTTATACCAACCCGACCGATCCGTTCACCGTCTATATGAAGGTCGCCTTTATCGCCGGGATCTTCCTGACCATACCCTTCTCACTTTATGAGGTCTGGAAATTCATCGCTCCTGGTCTGTATCGCAAAGAAAAAAAATATGTCGTTCCGTTCCTGGTCTCCTCGGTCTTTCTTTTCTTCCTTGGTGGGGCCTTCTGCTACTTGATCGTGCTTCCTCAAATGTATGGATTCCTGATCGGCCTCGGCAGCGACTTCACACCAGTAATCAAGATTGACGAGTACCTGGACTTGACCAACATGATGCTCCTTGGCTTCGGCCTGATTTTCGAAATGCCGGTCATCGTGGCTTTCCTGTCGCTGTTCGGCTTGGTTTCCGCTCATTTTCTATGGAGCAAGTTCAAATATTCCATCGTTATCATTGTCACCCTGGCTGCCATCATCTCTCCCACGGGAGACGCCTTCAATCTGATGATCTGGTCGGCACCGATGATCCTGCTGTATATAGTCAGCATCGGTGTGGCGGCAATTTTCGGCTGGCGCCGCAAGAAGCAGGGTCTGGCATAGGGAGATTATTAGTGTAAGCCGGCGTGCGCTTCTGCGCGGGTTCTCACGGCCTCGCCAAAGTATTTCTCGACAACATCAAGGAACTCGGGGCATGAGCGGCAGGAGTACAGCCGGTCCCGCAGCTGTGCGCCTCCCGGTATGCCTTTGGAGAGATAACCCCCCATCTTCTTCATTTTGCCGAGGGCGATCGGGGCCGGAGTCTCGACGGACACCCGTCTCAGAAATGCCAGCATGAAATCCGCTTTTTCCTGCAAGGTAACGGGAATAACCTTCTGCCCGTTCAGATGGTCGTAACAGTGCCGGATAAGCCAGGGATTACTGAGCACTCCGCGTCCCATCATCACCCCGTCGACGCCGGTTTCCCGGAACATACGCTCGGCGTCAGCGGGACTGAGGACGTCGCCGTTACCCATAATGGGAATACGGGCGGCCTCCTTGACCCGGGCAATGACGGACCAATCCGACTTACCGGAGAACAAGTCGCAACGGGCTCGACCGTGAATGGCAAGCGCCTCCACACCACATTCCTCCGCCAGCCTCAGGACTTCCACGGCGTTGACACTGCTACGGTCCCAGCCAGTCCGTATCTTGATTGTGAGGGGAATGGAAACAGC
>DASQID010000753.1:0-11804 GCA_035631775.1 Acidobacteriota bacterium | reverse complement strand
GCACTCGTTGCCGGTGACTACGACAACGACGGGAATGTGGATCTGTTCGTCACGCAACTCGGCTTTTATCACGGTGAGGGGGTCCTGTTTCACAACAACGGCGACGGCACGTTCACCGATGTAACCAGGAAAGCGGGCTTGAACACCTGGGGCCCGGCCTTCAGCGCCCACTGGGTGGATTACGACTGCGACGGATATCTGGACCTCTTCATCTCGTACAACGTGGCCGAGCTTTTCGACGGTCATTTCTCAAATCGCCTGTTCCATAACAACGGCGACGGCACTTTCACCGACGTCACCCTTAAGGCCGGTCTGTATTCGAGCTTTACTACGATCGGCTCAGCTTGGGGCGACTACAACAACGACGGGTGGCCCGATCTTTTCCTGAGCAGCGGCCTGGGCCGTCCCGTGTTATTCCGCAACAACGGGGACGGAACATTTACCGACGTCAGCCTCAGGGCCGGCTTTACGGATCTCCTGTTTGGCTTCATCTGCACGTTCTGCGATTACGACAACGACGGGTGGATGGACATCGCGCAGTTCCTCTGGTCTGACCACGAGGATTTCGTCTACACGCTCCGGAACGGGAGGGGCCCGGCTGACTGCCACCCGATGCGCATTTACCACAACAACCGCGACGGCACGTTTACCGCAAGGGATCGGGAAATCGGGCTCGACGGCTGTTGGGGTACGATGACGGCCAACTTCGCAGATACCAACAACGACGGCTACCTCGATATCGTGCTGGGCAATGGAAGTCCCAGAATGGAACGACTCGAGCCTCCCGTGCTGATGGAAAGTGACGGGAAGAGGTATCGGAACACGACCTTCGCGGCAGGACTGCCATTTTCCGGCAAGGGTCACGGTGTGAATTTCGCGGATTTATTCGGAGATGGCCGTCTCTCCATAATCATTGCGGATGGGGGCGCCTACCCCGGCGAGTTGCACGCCACCTCCATATACTACCCAAAGAGCCTTCCAGGTAACTATCTGAACGTGCGGCTGACCGGAACGAAGAGCAACCGCGATGCCATCGGCGCGCGGGTGACCCTGATCCTCGGAGAGTCGCTGCAGGTGCGCGAAGTCTCCGCGGGATCTAGTTTCGGCTGCCTGCCCTACGAGCAGCACTTTGGCTTGGGCCGGCTGAACAGCGTGGATGCGCTGGAGATCCGCTGGCCGAGCGGTTTGCGGCAGCGATTCGAAAATCCACCAGTAAATGACACCATTCGAATAACCGAGGGACAGGCGAGTTGGGAACGCGTGTACAAGCGGGATTCTCAGCGTCCTTAATTCGATGACAGGCCGTTCTTCGCCCGAATTCCCCATTTGCCCCACCTCGCGGGATTCATGTGGATTTGGGGAAAGTGCCGCATGTTCCCAAAATTAAGCCCGGTGGAAGCTCGTATGGAATCCCGGGTGAATCTTGTGACGCAGAGCAAGTCTGGCGACCGGCCCCGCTGATACATTTCGCGCTTCAAACAAGAGGATTTCCGCCCGATCGTTGCGGGCATCGATAAACTCGTTGATAATCAGCGCCTCATGCTTGTCCCCGGGATTCGTCACAAGGCAGGGTTCTCCTGCCAGATATTGACCCGGCTGCGTCTGATAGATATCCGAGACGGATCCTTTTTCCCAGCTGCCGTGCGCCAGCTGGTCAAAGAATTTGCGTCCAGGGCCGCCGGTGGCAGAGATTCCAAGCATCCAGAAATCATCATAGGAGCCTCCCGTCAGCTTCCGGTCGAGAGATGGAAAATCCGGCCCCCGGTCGTATTCCATCGACCTGCGCTCCAGCAGCTTTCGAGAGGGCACATGGATTACGTAACGCACAGGCCTGCATCGTGTCACGGTGGAGAACAGATCCGGGACGGGCTGGTATTCCGGATAAACCGGCGATTCGAGTTCAAGCACGTCTGTCGTGAGAATCCCTTCGTTTCCCTCGAAGCAATTGATGAGGTGCAGGCAGTATCCCTGTCCAACCTCCAGCAAGAAGGCGCCTTCTGCCCTGGATTCCCGAGGCGCAACCAGAAGCTTGCTGCCCAGACTCGCATCCCACCTGAGAGATTCGATGACGGACAGGTGTTCACCCCAGAATCTGTTGAAGTCCATGATTAGGGGGCTCAGGTAGAAGACCACGTAGTGGCGGCTAAGCGCAAAATCGTGATTCGAGTTCTGATGCTCGAGAGCGTGACGGCGCCTGCGAATGAGGCAACCGCCCGAATCGAATTCGTAGACGTTCATCGTGGGCCGGGCCGGGGAAAAGGATATGCCGAAGTTGACCATGTTGCCCGTCGCAGGATCCCATTTCGGATGAGCCGAAAACGGGCTCACTTCCGTCAGCTTGCCGTGAAAGTCGTACTCCCCTCGGGTCTCGAGAGTCACAGGGTCGAGTTCGAACGGAAGCGCCTGCTCTCCGAAGGCAAGTAATTTTCCGGCATACTTGTACACACTCACGTTGACCGGAGGCTCCAGCATCACGCCACGTTTCAGCCTGTCGCCCGGAAAGCGTGTTCCAAAGCTACGGTACACGGCATGGCCTGCGGACTCTTCCTCCTTCAGCTTCGCGGTTCGGACAAAACGGTTCGTAAAGTGCACGGAACCCGGTTCGAAGCGCAGGGCACAGACCATCCCGTCACCGTCCAGCCAGTGTCTATAGCGAAGGCCGGAGCGCTCGAAGCGGGACGGCCCATTGATGTAGTAGGTGCCGTGAATCCAATCGGGAATACGGCCGGAGACGTCCGTGATTCGGTAGGAATCCTCAACTGCGTCAAACAAGAAGCACCGGTCGAGAAACGGAGCCAGGTCGTGCACTGTGTCCATGGATCATTGTCCTCGCGCCATGATAGAAGCGCCGCAGTTGCATCGGTTCTGATTACAGATGATTGGTCGCAAGATTCGTGGTTAAAAAGCTATGCCAAGATCCCCGGAAGGTCAAGCAATGAAGACTCGCAGCGGCCACCATTCTGCCGAGTCGATGCTCCTGAGAGGCTATTTTTCGTCACTGCGGTTGCTTTTTCTCGTTGCTGACGGTTTGATTTTTGGCATTATTTTGCTAGCATTCGATCTTCGGGCTCTCGCAATTCGAACAACTAGTTAGTTTCTGTCGCGAAATTGCTTTATCGCGCCGAAAGCGCCCCGGAGGGGCGCCAGCCAGTAGCCCCGGGCAAGCGAAGCGCAGCCCGGGGTCGGGATTGAATAACCAGAGCCCTGAAGGGGCGACAGATAAAACATAGCATACAAAGGTCTTTCGCCCCTGCCGGGGCTCGGCATTATGCAATATCCTATCCGGGGGCTTGCGCCCCCGGCTACTTGCTTGGGCCCCTCCGGGGCCCTGACGGGCGATTCATCGAGTTTCGCGACAGAAACTAGTTAACAAATCGCCCCTCCTGGGGAGAGGCGTTGATCACGAGGATGCCTGCGCATCACTGCAAGCGGTGTATTGCAGGACATCCACGACAAACCAATAAGGAGCGCACTCGCAATGGACAATGGGAACATTACATCGGAAAAGGTACGAGATGAAGTCAAGCGCCTCATAGCTGAACTTACCGAGCGGGAGCCTGGCGAAATTACCGACACGGCCCTTTTTGTCGATGACCTGGGAGTTGACTCCTTGATGGCGATTGAGGTCATGGTCTCGCTGGACAAGCGGTACAAGATTGATATTCCGGAAGCGGAATTCAACAAGATCAAGAATGTAAATGACGCGGTCGAAGCTGTTATGCAGCATCTCTCAGGCAGGGCAGCCACCCAGTAGAGAGAGACTATGAGACGGGTGGTCGTCACAGGCATCGGCCTTCTTACTCCAATCGGATCCGGCAAGGATGAGTTCTGGAGAGCATTGGTGGCCGGTAAATGCGGAATTGCGCCGGTGGCTTCGTTTGACACGTCGGCTTTCCCTGTCCACAAGGGAGCCGAGGTAAAAGATTTCACGCCGGAATCGTACTTCCGCAAGCGCTCGCCACAGGAGATGGGACGGGGTTCCCAGCTTGCCATCGCTGCGGCCCGAATGGCGCTGCAGGATAGTGGGCTGGACGACGCGGTCTATGACAAAGGCAGGGTCGGGGTCTCGATGGGGACGACCTCCGGCGAACCCCAGATCGTGGAGAGATACAACGATATCCGCAAATCGGCAGGGTTGGAATCCATCCCCAAGGAGATGCCGCCCCGGTACCCGTGTCACGTGATTCCAAGCAATGTTGCGATCGAGCTTGACCTGCACGGGCCGTGCCTGATGATTCCGACAGCTTGCGCGGCGGGGAATTACGCGATTGGTTACGGCTTCGACATGATTCGCACCGAACGGGCGGATTTGATACTCGGCGGGGGTGCCGATCCATTCTCGCGAATCACCTATATGGGATTTGCCAGGCTTGGAGCGATTGCGCCGGATCGTTGTCAGCCGTTCGACAAGAACCGCCAGGGAATGATTCCCGGAGAAGGTGCAGCCATACTCGTACTGGAGGCATTGGATGCAGCTCTCGCCCGATCTGCCCACATATACGCGGAAATCCTGGGCTACGGCGTCAGCTGCGATTCCCACCATATGACTGCCGCACACCCCCAGGGTGAGGGAGCCATGAGGGCTATGGCATCTGCCATGCGCGAGAGCGGCGTTTCACTCAAGGATGTCGACTACATCAGTGCGCACGGAACAGGCACTCCCACCAACGATAGGGTGGAATCGCTCGCAGTCCGCAGACTGTTCGGGGAGTGTGCCGACAAAGTTCCCATGAGCTCGATCAAGTCCATGATCGGCCATACCATGGGCGCGGCAAGCGCGATCGAAGCGGCTGCGTGTGCGCTCTCCATCGAGACCGGGATCGTCCCGCCAACCATCAATTATGAGGTCCCCGATCCCGAGTGCGACCTCGACTATGTGCCCAACCAGGCCCGGCGGGTGGATCCGCGCGTCGTGTTGAACAATGCATATGCATTTGGCGGCAACAACGCATCCCTCTGTATGGCGAGGTGCGAGGCGTGAGCGCGCGCATCGTGGCTACCGGGACCGGAGTCATCAGCTCTCTCGCCGCAGGCATCGAAGCCTTTGAGACAGCCCTTTATGCAGGGTATACGGGCATTGGTCCCAAGACGCTCTTCGCAGATTCCGTGCCTCTCGGCGCGGCTGGTGAGATTCGCAATTTCGCTCCGCAGCAATGGCTCGGCAGCAAGGGCCTTCGAGTGCTCGACAGGAGCGCCAGGCTGCTCTGCGTCGCCGCCCACTTGGCGCTGGAGTCGTCCGGTCTATCCGCTCAGGTGGCTGCCGACGCCAGCCCTGACTTCGGCCTTGTCTGCGGGACCATGTTCGGGAGTGTTCACAGCATTGCCTCCTTTGACTGGAGTGGATTGACGGAGGGTCCGAACCTCGTCAATCCAATGGAGTTTCCCAACACCGTCATCAACTCCCCTGCAGGTCAAGCGGCCATCAAGCATCGGCTGCGCGGAGTGAACTCGACCATCTCCGCAGGCCTCGTCTCCGGGATTTACGCGATCCACTACGCGATGGAGTTCCTGCGTTTCGGCAGGGCACAAGCGCTCCTTGCCGGAGGAGTGGAAGAATTGTGCGAGGAATCCTATCTCAGCTGCCGGAAGGCGGGCATCATCTCCCCACATGATCGAATCAGGCCGTTTGCACATGAAAGGGATGGGACCGTTCTCGGCGAAGGGTCCGCCCTTTGGGTACTTGAAACCGATGAATGTGCTTTCCGGCGCGGAGCAAAGCCGTTTCTGGAGGTGTGCGGCTTCGGCTCTTCCCATGATGCACACAGCATCGATACCTTCAACGTGCGCGCTGTTGGTGCCACTTCGGCAATCCGGCTGGCGCTGCAGGCCGCGGGGGTGGGACAGGATGCCATCGGCTTCATTATCGCGAACGCCAGTGGAAGCCCTGCGGGTGACGCCATGGAAGCCCACGCACTCCAAAAAGTCTTCGGTGCACGACTGCGAGACATCCCGATCTGCGCTCCCAAAGCTGCCTTCGGCGAGTCCCTGGGAGCTTCAGGCGCACTGCTGGCGGTGACGGCCGGCATTGCGCTGCAGAAGAAGTTGGTTCCTCCAACCGCCGGCTTCGAATCCTGCGAGGCAGGCTTGCGGCTCTCGTCATCCCCCCAGCCCTTCGAGGGAGATTATGCTTTGGTCAACTGCTTCGGGTGTGACGGAAACAACGCTGCATTGGTGCTGCGGTCAGTCGACGGCGAACAAACCTGAAAGTTTTGTGGCATAGTGTGGCTGCTGATAGGAGCCGGCACATGACAGATCCCAATCCGCTTACCGCAAGAGACCGCGCACTTATTGAAAAATCCGAGCAGGCACTGCGGCAGGGGACCCAGTTGCTGAATTGGTGGAGGGATCTGTCTTCCCAGGGCAGCCTGAAGAGGTTTCCGTTGATGCCGAGCGAATCCCCTGATCTGATCATGGAGGGATTCTTCGATCAGACCCTCATCGACGGCAAGGTGACGCCGGCAATGGGCGTCCTACAGACAATCCGTTTCAACTTGAACCGCGCCGACGGCCCGTACACGAATCTAAAGGATTTTGTGAACAGGCGGCTGCTCTCCGCCGCTCACTGGCAGAATCCCGACGGACTTCCCGGCGGATTCGGCTACAGCGTGCTTCTCCACAAGACCAAGGACCATGGTGTGTACGGCCGGTTTCCGTCCCCAGACCCACAGAACTTCGACTTTGATCAACTGGAAACGTCGTACGATTGGGTCATGCTGCAGGTCGATCTCTACGACTTTGTGAGAAGCTTTCCTCCCCTGCGGCGGTTCGTAAAGCTGCTGGCGGGAATAATTCGGGAGGCCGCGTACCTGGTCGCCAACGAGGACTTCACGCACAATCTATTCCCTGCCATTCCGCCCAAGAAGGTCCAGACGGACTTGGGCTACGCCTTCGTGCCTGCTACTGTCTATCCCAACTTTTTTGGTTTTGGCCCGGGGCGCTTCGGAGCTGCCGTAAAGCTGTTCCGCTTTGGGCTGGTCACGGACAATGTTTTTAGTGTGGATATGGCCTTCCTCCTTGCTCCGCGCAGCGAAAAGGTGCTCTACTTCTGGGGATTTGATCCGGTTTACAGCACGGTAGACCTTTTGGACGCGCTCACGTTCGGCAGGAGGAACATCAAGCAGCGCGCGCATGACAAGCTGGACTCCGTCATGCTCCGTCAGCATGGTCAGGTTCACGAGAATTTCATCCTGGGACTTCGCAAGACCATCGAGGCACAGAATTGGGTCACATCAAAAACTGCCGATGATCGCACGAAATGAGCCGGCACGTGCCCTTAGGGCTGGCGCAAGAATAAATTCACATTTTGGCGCGAGCACAGTCACGCCTGCGGCGCTCCTGGGGCGGGCAGATGCGAGGCGCCGCGACGCAGGCGATATCGGTGTATATCGTCGAGGAGCGGCAACGAAGCAGATGCCCGCTCGCCGCCGCCGCCCTTTCAGGCTGCGGCCCGCAGGCCAGCAGCAAAATGTGAAGTTATTCTTGCGCCAGCCCTTAGTGAGGCATCACTGTAAAAGGAGCTAGAGGGCCGCATGCCCGGCAGCGCGCTATTTCTTCATCCGCAGACTCGATCAGCCCCGATTCGAATGCCGTGCGTGGCTTCAGCCATTGAAGGAATCCGGGAGCCATCCATTCCCAGAACTCAAGCGCGTAGATCAGACCCTCTCTGAACGCGGGTCCGACAGGAGTATCCTTCAGATCGTAGCCTGCGCGAAAAACGCGACCTAGATCGCTGTTGTTGACCATCGAGTATGCAAAGGCAACGCCTTGAACGCACGCGTGGGTCCGGAGAAAGGCCGCCCTCTGCGCATCGCAGATCGCACCTGCAATGCTGTGATTTTTGAAATAGAGCATCCTGCCGAAGCCATGTGCTATCAGCCGCTGTATCTCCGGCTCGAAATACTGCACAAACTTCTCCTTTTCAGGCTGGCGCAGCGCGGCAAGCGAAAGCAGACCTAAAAAGGCGATACCCCGGGTGCCAAGGAGAAAGATGTCGGGCTCGTAGAGAGCGAGCATGGCGCCCGATCCCTCGTAGGCAAACAGCCGATATTCGGGATCCGAGAAGGCGTCGATGACTTCGATGATCCTGTGCGGCTCGAAACCGGCAACCTCCACAGCTGCGATGCCCATGCCGCAATGGGATATAGGTCGTATTTCGACCGGGAGTTCAGGATCGCGCAGAGACTCGCCGGGCTGTGCTGTCTTCAAAAAAGCGGCGGAGAGATTCTCCATGAGCCAGAAGGACGCGGTCTTTTTCCCCATGTCGCAGGTTGAAGTGGCGTTCCTCTGAATTTCTTTCATCTTCTGAAGATATTTTTGCTGGCCTAACCGTAGCCGGATGCTCTTGTCTGAGACAGTCTGTATGGTAATCATCTTCCGGGTCCATGCCTTCCACACCGGGATCGGGTCGGATATTCGCGAGGTGCCACCCCCTTTGCTTTGTGTCAGATTTTAGCAGACACAGGTGCCCTGCCGGCGCAACTCAATGCAACCCGGGACGCCGGAACCGGAGCTGTAACGCGTTTCGCTCTCCTTCATTCCTTGTGTCCAAGGGCTCGCTCAAGAAGCCACCGCAAGGATGCCGAGGCGGAGAGACAGGATGGGCGGTCGCGTGAATTGCAGCCGGAGGATGCTGGATGTACTCTCCCGCCATGGTATCCTTTAGTTCACACCTTCTCGGAATGAACTAGGAGAACAACTGAAAATGAGAGGACGCGGCCAAACAGGCAGCCTTGCAGATCTAGTGCCACGACTGCGAGACCAAGGATACGAACAGGAGCGGGTGACCCGGCGCCGTGCGTGGGTTGAAGCGCGCACGGGCGCTACATTGAAACACGTCGGTTCATACTCCATCAGTTCGGAGGAAATGCGCGGCAATATCGAGAATCCTGTCGGGGCTGCACAAATCCCGATCGGAATCGCAGGCCCGATCGAAATCCACGGGCAATACGCGGAGGGAGTTTTTTATATCCCGCTGGCCACGACGGAGGGAGCGCTGGTTCGATCCTACGAGCGGGGCATGGTGGCCCTTACGCGCTCCGGGGGTGTGGAGACAGCGCTCGTTGCGGACGAGAATCAGATCAGCCCATCCTTTTCTTTCGAGAGTATAGCCGCGGCGGCCGCATTCGACGGCTGGGTTCAGCAGAATTTTGATGAGATTCGCCGGCAGGCGGAGGCGACCACACGCCACGGCAAGCTGCAAAATCTCAGATGTCATCAGGTGGGGAAACAGGTGATCCTCAACTTCGGGTTTGATACTGGAGACGCACAGGGGATGAACATGATCGTGAAGGCCAGCGATCAGGCCAGCCGCTGGATTGCGAAGGAGTACCCGGGTGCCACGTACTTCCAATTCAGCGGCATGTGTTCCGAAAAGCGGCCTTCCGGATACCTCCTTTCGCGCGGCAAAGGTAAATCAGTCACCGCAGGAGCATTGCTGAACGAGACGATCACCAGGACTTATCTCCATTGTTCTCCTCGCCAGCTCTACGATGTTTGGCACTCCACCCTGATAGGACATCTGGCTGCCAACGCCGTCGGCTATAACGCGCAGTACGCCAACGGCCTGACTGCAATGTTCATTGCCCTGGGACAGGATGTCGCCAACGTGGTAAACTCGGCCTGTGGAATAACGAACTTCGAACTGGCCGAGGGGGGACTCTACGTCAGCCTCACGCTCCCTGCTCTATCCGTAGCCACGGTGGGGGGCGGCACCGGCCTTGGCACGCAACGCGAGTGCCTTGAATTGCTCGGATGCTACGGCTCGGGAAAATCAAGAAAACTGGCAGAGATCGTGGCCGCAGGCCTCTTAGGCGGCGAGATCTCCATGGGTGCTGCGATCGCCAGCGGTGAATTTGCTGCCGCCCATGAGCAGTATGGTCGCAATCGTCCTGATTAGAGAATCAGCCTCAGTTG
The DNA here is from genome assembly GCA_035631775.1 of Acidobacteriota bacterium. Taxonomy (GTDB): domain Bacteria; phylum Acidobacteriota; class UBA6911; order UBA6911; family UBA6911; genus DASQID01. The sequence goes on along the minus strand of DASQID010000753.1, from coordinate 1,892 downwards.
CCACCGAGATGTCATGAATCTCTGGTGTGGTGTCGGGACTTGATGGTTTCATTTTGCCTGCTCTCGCGGTGGCGCCGGGTGCGCAAATCCTCCATACCCGGCACCATTTTGCTTTTGATGAGTTTATGAAGATACGTGGACGGGAGTTTCGATCCAGCTACGACGCCATCGTCATCGGCTCCGGAATCGGCGGTTTGATCAGCTCAAATCTGTTGGCGCAGGCCGGAATGAAGGTCCTGCTTATAGAACGTCATTACGTGCTGGGCGGCTACTGCAGTACTTTCCGGCGGAAGAAGTTCATTTTTGATTCTGCTACCCATTTTTACCCTCTGTTGGGCAACGCATCCACAATGACCGGGAAGGTCTTGCAGAAGCTCGGAATCCCAACCCAGTGGATCAAAATGGATCCGGTGGATAAGTTCCACTTTCCGGATGGCGCCGTATTTGAAGTCCCTGCAGACTTTTCCTTGTATCTTCGCAAGCTGAAGGATCACTTTCCCCATCAGGCACGTGAGCTGGATGGGTTCTTCGCAGAAGTGCGCGAGGCCTACCTCTACGGATTACTTCGATACTTCAAGGACGTGCCCAACGAAAAGGCCGAGAAGTTCGAGCGTTTCACACTACAGCAAAAGCTGCAGGAGCATTTCCAGGACCACAGACTGCGGGCGCTCCTGATGGCAGACACGTCTCATTGGGGATCACTGCCGCGACGCACATCATTCCTGTTCGATTCGATGCTCCGCCTTTCCTATTTCCTCGGGAACTATTATCCGGTTGGCGGTTCCCAACGATTCGCCGATGACCTCGGCGACAGGCTCAAGGAGCGAGGCGGCCACATCGTTCTCTACGCCGAGGCAAAAAAGGTACTGATCGAAGAAGGCCGCGCGTACGGCGTAGTGGTAGAAACTGTCGCACGCAATCCGGAGCGCTACGAGTTCCGCGCTCCGGTCATTGTTTCGAATTCCGATGTGCTTCACACCTACACCCAACTGGTAGGGGAGGAACACTGCGGCCGGGAAGTGATCGACAAGGCTTTGAAGCTGCGACCGACCCACGCCTGCTTCCTCGTGCACATAGGACTGCGAAATATGAATCGGAAAAAGCTCGAGGAGGTCGAGGGCTATCACTGGTTTTCCTGGGACCCCGATGATATCGAGCGCTCGTTTTTCAAGTTGTTCTTTTCCACCCACTACGAGCCTCGCATGGCGCCCCCAGGGCACGACATCCTGATCGTCCAAAAGATGAGCCCGGCTCCTTACGACGAGGTGAAAGACTGGCAAGCGCACAAATTTGAAATTGAAGATCAGATCATGGCAGATTTGCGCAGGATAATGCCCGGATTGGATGAGCACATCGTGATGAAGCTGAGCGCAACAGCAAACACCTCGTACCGCTATACGCTCAACTACCAGGGGGCGATGTTGGGCTGGGAAATGGCACCCGACCAACTCGGGGACGCCAGGCCGGCGAACACCACTCCCATCGAGAATCTGTACCTTACGGGCCACTGGACGCAGCCCGGCGGGGGAATTACACCAGTCATCATATCGGCACAGCGAGTTGCCAAGCTCGTGCTTACGGGCCGGACAACGGAATCCGAGCCGGTGGATATTAGGGAAGAACTCAGCCGCCGGGCGAGTATGCCGGCAGAAGGCGGGAGGGAGAAGAGGTGAACAAGCCAGATGGGAAACACGAAGATGGGCTCACTGCCGATCAGCAAAAAGCCGTGCTGGATGCTGCCTTGTCAGTGCTCTCAAAAGGTGGCCTATCAGCGACAATAGTCGAGAAGGTAGCGGAGAAGTGCACGATCGCCGCACCCCGCATCTTCCTCCATTTTGGTGGAACCGAAAGACTGCTGGAGGCGATTCTCCAGCGGCAGCTAGATCTGATTG